>NZ_JBAPLU010000004.1:0-258659 GCF_037083825.1 Klenkia sesuvii | reverse complement strand
GTAGGGCTGGCGGGCCAGCCCGAGCACCCGGCACGTCACCGCGACCGGCACCCGCACAGGGGCACCGGACGCGGCCAGCTCGCGGACGAGCGGGTACATCATTTTCCCGGCAGGTTGGCCTGAGACAGGTAGGCCGCAGCCCGGCGCAGCACCTCGTTCTCCTGCTCCAGCAGCCGGATTCGCCGCCGGGCCGCAGCCAGGTCGGCGTTCTGAGCAGCGGTGTTGCCCGGCTTCACGCCGGCCTCGACGTCGGCGGCCTTCATCCAGTTCGTCAGGCAGGACTCGCTGATGCCGAAGTCAGCGGCGACCTGCTTGAGGTGGGTGCCGGGCTCGCGGTTGCGGGCGACGTTCACGACGTCGTCCCGGAACTCCTTGGGGTAGGGCTTGGGCACGGTGAGCATCCTTCCAGCGGCACCTGTCGGCACCACAGATCAGATGTCACCTATCCGTGCAGCAGTCCCGAAGGACAAGGGGGAGGAGCTCGTTGAAGGCCCCACCAAGACCGGTCAGTCACGCGTCGTCGACCTGGACGCTGGGACTGTGCAGAAGCTGCGCCTGTACAAGGCTCGCCGGTCGACCATCTCGCCGGAGCTCGTGCGGGACAGCGCTCTGGTGCTGGGGGGTCTGGACGGCGCGTACAGGCACCCCGAGCGCTTCTCGCGGCGGTTCAATAGCCATGTCACGCGCGCCCGCCGCGCCTACGGCGAGGACAAGCTGCCCAGGATCCGACTGCACGATCTCTGGCACACCCACGCGACCCTCCTGCTGGCCGACGGCGAGCCCGTCAAGGTCGTGTCCGAGCGACTCGGGCACGCGAACGCCACGATCACCCTGGGCGTCTACCAGCATGTCCACCCGGGCATGGGCCGGCAGGCCGCGGACCGGTTCGCGGCGCTCCTCGATGACCCCGAATGAGGTCCGAAGTATCACCGGAGTATCACGCGCCGTGGGATGCGGGTTGAACGTCAACGCCCCGGCTTCCTGACCTGCAGGAACCCCGGGGCGATGCGGTGTCCGAGGGGGGACTTGAACCCCCACGCCCGATAAAGGGCACTAGCACCTCAAGCTAGCGCGTCTGCCATTCCGCCACCCGGACAGGTGGACCAGCGCTCTGCGGCGCGGCCGTGCAGAAGCATACGGGACCCCGATCGCCGTCCGACCACCCCCTCGGGTCCAGCGAGTCGCGGACGGCCGCTCGGTCCCGGTCGATGCGGGCGGCGCAGGGGACCGGCGGCGGTGGGAGGATCGGGCCATGGCCGAGACGACTGCACCCGCCCCGCTCGAGCGTGCCCAGGCCGAGGTCGCGGACCTGCTCAGCGAGCTCATCCGCATCGACACGACCAACACCGGTGACACCACCACCAGCGTGGGGGAGCGGAAGGCGGCCGAGTGGGTGGCCGGCAAGCTCGACGAGGTCGGCATCGACTCGGTCATCCACGAGTCGGAGAAGGGCCGTGCCTCCCTGGTGGCCCGCATCCCCGGCGCGGACCGCGAGCGGCCGGGCCTGCTCATCCACGGCCACCTCGACGTCGTCCCCGCCGACAAGCGGGAGTGGACGGTCGACCCCTTCTCCGGCGAGCAGCGCGACGGCTACGTCTGGGGCCGCGGTGCCGTCGACATGAAGGACATGGACTGCATGACCCTGGCGCTGGTGCGCGACTGGGCCCGCACCGGCACCAAGCCGCCCCGCGACGTCGTGCTGGCCCTCGTCGCCGACGAGGAGGCCGGCGGCAAGTACGGCGCCCACTACCTGGTCGACCACCACGCCGACCTGTTCGAGAACGTCTCCGAGGCGATCAGCGAGGTGGGTGGGTTCAGCCTCACCGTCCGCGACGACCTGCGGCTCTACCTGATCCAGACCGCGGAGAAGGGCCTGGCCTGGATGCGCCTCACGGCGCAGGCCCGCCCCGGCCACGGCTCGTTCGTGCACGACGACAACGCGGTGACCCAGCTGGCGGCCGCGGTCGCCCGCATCGGCTCCACCCGGCTCCCGACGGTGCTGACCCCGCCGATGAAGCAGTTCATCGAGGAGGTGTCCGACGCCTACGGCATCGAGATCGACGTCGACCACCCCGACGAGGCGCTGGCCCGGCTGGGCTCGATCAGCCGGATGATCGGCGCGGCGCTGCGCAACACGGTCAACCCCACGATGCTCGACGCCGGCTACAAGACCAACGTCATCCCCGGCACCGCCAGCGCCACGATCGACGGCCGCTTCCTGTACGGGCAGGAGGAGGCCTTCGAGGCCCAGATCGACGAGCTGCTCGGCGAGGGCGTGACGCGGGAGTACATCACCCACGACCAGGCCGTGGAGACCACCTTCGACGGCCCGCTCGTCGAGCAGATGGTCACCGCCCTCAAGGCCGAGGACGACGGCGCCCGACCCGTCCCGTTCACGATGAGCGGCGGCACCGACGCCAAGAGCTTCGAGACCCTCGGGATGCGCTGCTTCGGGTTCTCCCCGCTGCGGCTGCCCGCCGACCTGGACTTCGCCGGCCTGTTCCACGGCATCGACGAGCGGGTGCCCGTGGAGAGCCTGCGGTTCGGCGTCCGGGTGCTCGATCGGTTCCTCAGGGCCAGCTGAGGGTGGACGCGCTCGTCGCGTTCCTCGTCGGCCAGCTGACCACCGACGGGTTCGCCCCGGTCACCCTCCTGCGGGTCGCGCAGGGCCGGGTGCCGGTGCCCGGGAGCGCGCAGGCCCTGGCCGTCGCGGGCAGGCGGCTGTGGCTCGCCCACGCCCAGCTCATCGGCCAGCCCACCCTGGCCAGCGTCCCGCTGACGAAGGTGACCGGGGTCGACGTCCGCACCGTCCGTCGGCTGGGCAGCACCCGGCGCGAGCTGTCGGCCTGGGTCGACGGGAACACCCTGCGGTTCACCGTGCTCGACGACCAACCTGCGACCGCGGCGTTCCTGGCCGCGGCGCGTCAGAGCGGGACGACGACCGCCGGATGATCGGCGATCACGGCGCGGGCCCGCCCACCCCGCTTCCCGGCGTAGAGCGCCGCGTCCGCCCGGCAGAGGCTCTGCGCGGCGGTCTCCCCGGGCACCCACTGGGCGACGCCCACGGTGGCCGTCTGCCCGTGCGGGACCGCGGCGATGATCCGTTCGGCCACGACCCGGGCCTGCTGCGACGTGCAGTCGGGCAGCGCCACGGCGAACTCCTCCCCGCCCCACCGGGCGATGAGGTCACCCTCGCGCAGGCACCCGGACGCCGCGGTGGCGAAGTCCTGCAGCAGCGCGTCGCCGGTCTGGTGGCCGTACGTGTCGTTGAACGCCTTGAAGTGGTCCAGGTCGAGCAACAGATAGGTCAGCGGGCGCCCGGTGCGCGAGGCGCGGGCGGCCTCGACGGCGGACAGCTCGTCCCACCGGCGCCGGTTGGCCAGCCCGGTGAGCTGGTCGCGGTCGGCCGCGCGGGCCAGCCGCTCGAGCAGGGTTCCCCGCTCGATCGCCCGCGCCGCCTCCGTGCCCAGCACCGACAGGATGCCGAGTGCGGTGTCGCAGAGGTGGGGCACCGGGGTCCGCCACATCACGCCGATGACGGCGACCACCCGGCCGTCGGCCAGCACCGCGGGCTGCCAGGCGGCCGAGGCCAGCCCGAGCAGCTCCACCACGGCGGGGGAGACACCCCGCTCCTCGGACACGTCGGCGGAGAAGTACGGGGTTCCCTCGGCGAACAGGCGTGCGGTCAGCGACGTCGTCGGGTCGGGGTCGAACGACAGCGGCGGCAGGTCCATCCCGACCACCGCCGTGGAGGTCAGACGGCCCTGGGGGTCCGGTTCGAGCAGGTAGACGCCATCGGCGCCGACGGCCTCCTGCACCGCGGCGCACACCGCGGCGCGGGGGTCGTCGGCGAGCAGCACCGAGCGCGAGGCCTTGGCCAGCACCCGCACCTGTCGGTGCCGTTCCTCCGAGTAGGCGGCCGCGGCCCGCAGCTGCTCCACCAGCACGAGCCGCTCGTCGCGGTTGAGGGCCAGGGCCAGCCCGAGCGCGGCCCCGATCGCCACGTAGGCCTGCACGATGCCCGCCCGCACGAGCACGTCGTCGACGGCGGCGAACGGTCCGTCCCCCTGCAGGGTGTAGATGACCGCGGCCACGCTCACCGCCGCCGTGCGCAGCGCGGTGAGCCCGGTGTCGAACCGCAGGGCCACCCACGCGGTCAGCGCGAACAGCGGGAAGGCGATCGGGTAGTCGGTCAACCAGTGGAAGACGGCCAGGTTGCCCAGCACCGACGCCACGACCGCCAACGCCAGCTCGACGGCCCGCGCGCCGCGGGGTACCTGCACGGGCCGCAGCTGCGGGTGGTCGACACCGCGCCGGATGAGCACCAGGTGGCGCACGCGCAAGCCGAGCGCGACCACGACGAGCACGGCGGCCCCGTTGCGTGCCTGCCACACCAGCACGGCCAGCCAGGACCACGGCGCGCCGCCCGGGTGGACCACCACGCTGCCCACCACCGCGCCCAGCGTCGTGCTGACCCCGGCGGCGAGCAGCAGCGCCGTCAGGTCGCGCATGTCCAGCAGCAGTGGCCCCGGCCGGGTCGCCCACGCCGTCCGGCGCCGCAGCACCTCGACGAACACGACGGCCTGGACGACGTTGACCCCGCCCAGGGCCAGCGACTCCGCCGTCCCCACGCCGGTGGCCAGGTCGACGCCCGCGGTGATCGAGCCCACCAGCAGCAGGTCCCACCGGTAGGAGCGCCGTCCGTGCTGCAGCAGCAACCAGAGCGCATCGACCCCGGCAGCCGGCCAGACCAGGTTGACCACGGTGCCCTGCACCACGGTCAGCCGGCCCAGCACCGCGGCCGCGGCGAACAGGACGGCGAACCCGGCGGTCCGCCAGGCAGGGTTCGGCGGGGTCCGTCGCAGGCCGAGGTCCGTCACACCCTCCCATCGGGTCCGGGGCGCCCGGACCACAGTCCGACCACCCCTCCGGGTGACCCCGGTCGCACCCGTGCTTCGATGCCGGGCATGAGCGAGCACACCCCCCGGCCCGGCTCCGTCGCACTGATCACCGGGGGGAGCGGTGGGTTCGGCCGCGCGCTGGCCACCCGGCTGCGCGACGCCGACGTCCGGGTGGTGCTGGCCGACCTGGACTCCGAGCGCAACCGGTCAGCCGCCGCCGAGCTCGGCGTGGGCTTCGCCGTCCTCGACGTCACCGACCACGCCGCCAACCAGCGCGTCGTGGCCGAGGTGGAGGCCGAGCACGGCCGCCTCGACGCCGCCTTCCTCAACGCCGGCGTCGCCGGCTCCGGGCGCACCGACGCCCTCGACGTCGCCGAGTACCTGCAGGTGGTGGCGGTCGACCTGCACGGCGTGGTGTTCGGCACCGACGCCGCCCGGCCGGCGCTGCGGCGGGCCGGGGGTGGGTCGATCGTGGTGACGGCGTCGCTGGCTGGGCTGTCCCCGATGCCGACCGACCAGGCCTACTCGGTGGCCAAGGGCGGGGCGGTGGCGTTCGTGCGGTCGATCGGGCCGGTGCTGCACCCCGAAGGCATCACGATCTCGGCGATCTGCCCCGGCTTCGCCGACACCGCGATCATCGACCCGCTGCGCGAGCACTTCGCCGCGGCCGGCTTCCCGGTGCTCACCGCCGACGAGGTGGCCGCGGCGATGCAGGCCGCGTGGGCGGGGGCGGACCCGGGCGCGGCCTACGTCGTCCAGCCCGGGGTCGGGGCGGTGCCCTACCGCTTCAAGGGCGTGCCCGCCGCGAAGACCGCCGCGGGGGAGTCCGCCCGCATCCCGGGCGCGCTGCTCGGCCCCCTCTGACGGGCACCCTGTGACCCGGCGCACGGCGTCTGGCAAGGTCAGTGCCATGCGCGCTTGGCGAGTCCACTCCCACGGTGACCCGGTCGACGTCATGACCCTCGACGAGGTGCCCGAGCCCGAACCGGGTCCGGGACAGCTCAAGGTCGAGGTCCTCGCCGCGGCGCTGAACTTCCCCGACATCCTCATGGCGCAGGGCACCTACCAGGAGAAGCCGCCCCTGCCGTTCACGCCCGGCATCGAGCTGTGCGGGAAGCTGCCCGACGGCCGCCGCGTGCTGGGCTCGCCGGCCGGCGGCCCCGGCGCCTTCGCCGAGTACGCCCTGGTCGACGAGGCGTTCGCCTGGCCGGTGCCCGACGGCATGAGCCACGCGCAGGCGGCCTCGCTGTACCTGACCTACCAGACCGGCTACGTCGGCCTGCACCGCCGCGCGGCCCTGCAGCCCGGCGAGTGGCTGCTCGTGCACGCCGGCGCCGGGGGTGTCGGGACGGCGGCCATCCAGCTCGGCAAGGCCGCCGGGGCCCAGGTCATCGCCACCGCCGGCGGCGCCGCCAAGACGCAGGTGTGCACCGAGATGGGCGCCGACCACGTCATCGACTACTCCAGCGAGGACTTCGTCGCCCGGGTCAAGGAGATCACCGGGGGCCACGGCGCGGACGTCGTGTACGACCCGGTCGGCGGCGACGTGTTCGACGGCTCGACCAAGTGCATCGCGTTCGAGGGCCGCATCGTCGTCGTCGGGTTCACCTCCGGCCGCATCCCCGCAGCCAAGGCCAACCACCTGCTGGTGAAGAACTACTCGGTGCTCGGCCTGCACTGGGGCCTGTACCGGCGCAAGGACCCGGCCCGCATCGGCCAGGTGCACGAGGCGCTGTGCCAGCTGTTCGCCGAGGGGAAGATCGCCCCGCTCATCGGCCAGACCCTGCCGCTCGACCAGGCGCAGACCGCGCTGGCGGCCCTCGGCGACCGCGGCACGGTCGGCAAGGTCGTGCTCGTCCCCTGACCGCCCCCCCCGACTCCCCCGACGGCGGCATGGGAGCCCATGCACCCACCTCCGGGCCCCTTGACCGGGTGCATGGGCTCCCATGCCCGGGTGGGGCCAAGCGGGTTCAGACCGCCGGGCGCGGCAGGTAGCTCAGGCGCGCGCGGCGGCGCATCATCACGCGCCGGGTGCCGTCGGCGAACAGCTGCAGCCGGTCGAGCTCCCAGCCGCCCACATCGCTCTGCAGGGCCATCATCTGCGCGGCCGCCGAGCGGCCGGTGCCCGACGGGATGCGCAGCGGGGCGTACTCCCACTCACCGGTGATCGACACCCGTCCGATGGTGCCAGCCGTTCGCCACCCGGTCACCTCCTGGACGTGTCATACGCGCCGCACCGGGATAGGGCTGCGTCGTCCACTCCGTCCGACGACGAGGAGGAGGAAGTCGTGACCGACCCCTTCGACATCCCCGAGGCCGACCGCCTGGAGCAGGACCAGCCAGCGGACCCCCGCCAGCCCCAGCAGCCCCCCGTCCCTGCCGGGGTGGACGCCGGGGAGGCGGACCCGGCCGACGTCCTCGACCAGCACCTCGACGTGCCCGAGGACGACGACGTGGCCCGCTGACCCTGCCCCGCTGATCTCATCCCGAGGTCCCTGCGACCGGTGACGTCAGCCCCTGGTCGGCGGGCAGGGCGGCCTGTGGGTGGGGCATGCCTTCAGCTCCCGCCCCCGCCGGGCCCCGGCCCACCCGCTCCTACCGGTTCGAGCCGGTGCGGGCGTGGGTCGGCCTCGTGCTGCTCGCCCTGGGCGTGCTCTGGTTGCTCGACGCCGCTGACGTGCTGGGGGCCGGCGAGCTGCTGGACCGCTGGTGGCCGGCGGCCGTCCTGCTCCTGGCCGTCCTGGCCGCCCTCGCCGACCGTCGCCTCGCGCTCGGTCCGTCGGTGCTGGCGGTGCTCGGCGCCCTGCTGCTGGTCGACCAGCTCGACCTGGTCGACCTCGGCGCCGTGTTGTGGCGGCTCCTGGCGGTGGTGGCCGGTGGCTTCCTGCTGGCCCGGGCGACGGGGCGGCCCCGCCGGGTGGTGGCCGGCGCATCCGACCGGTCCGACGTCGTCGCCGTCCTCGGGGGTGCGGAGACGGTGGTCCGGTCCCGACCCTTCCGGCACGCCACCGTGTCGGCCCTCCTCGGCGGTGCGGTCCTCGACCTGCGCGAGGCCGAGGTCCAGGCGGGAGCCCGGGTGGACGCACTCGCCCTCTTCGGCGGCGTCGACGTCGTCGTGCCACCCGGCTGGCGGGTCACGCTGTCCGGACTGCCGGTGTTCGGTGGGTTCGAGGACAAGACCGGTGCTGATGGGCCGCCGCCGCCGGGCGCACCCGTGCTGGACGTGCACGCCACGGCGCTGTTCGGCGGTGTAGAGGTCAAGAACCGTCCGGACTGACCCGGGTCAGCCGCGGCCGTCGACCAGCTGCAGCTGCCCGGTCTCCCGGCTGCCCACGAACACCCGGCCGGTGGTGGGGTCCACCGCCACGGTGTTGGGCTGGCGGACGGTCGGGAACCGGGCCACCTCGGTGAGCTCGTCGCCGGCGGTGGACAGACCCACCACCTCGTTGGTCGCCGTCAGCGTGACCCACACGACCTGGTCGGTGCCGTCGTACGCCAGGCCGTAGGGGGCGCCGTCGAGCGGGTAGGTGCCGGCCGGCTCGAGCGGGTCGGACCCGAACACCAGCACCGCGTCGCCGCGGGTGTCGGCGACGAGGAATCGCCCCTGGCCGTCGGCCACCACGTGGGTGGGGCCGTCGCCGGCGTCGAGCACGGTCTGCAGCTCACCGGCCGCGACGTCGTAGGTGGTGATGGTGAACGCGCCGACGTCGACGACCCCGGCGACGTCGCCCACGGTGGCGACGCCGCCGGGCTGGGTCTGGCTGTCGAAGGTCTGCGTGACCTCGCCGTCGGTGACCACCGAGAGGGTGCCGCCCATCTCGTCACCGACCAGGATCTGGCCACTGGCCACCTGCGCGGCGTCGTGCGGGTAGTCACCGACCTCGGTCTCGGTCACCTCGCCGCCGGGCAACGCCACCTGCACCAGGGTGTTGGAGTCCTCGGCGGGCACCAGCACCGGCCCGCCGGGGGCGGCGAGCTGCAGGTGCCGCGCGTGCCCGGGCAGCATGATCTCCTGCTGGACGGCGCCGTCGGCGTCGGTGAGCACCAACCGGTTGGGGTCCCGCACGGCGACGGCGAGCAGCCCGGTCACCGGGTCGAACACCATGCCCTCCGCGTCGGGGTCGAGGTCCACGACCGTCCCGGCCGGGTCGGCGGTGAGCTCGGGGGAGTCGGCCGGCTCGGCGGCCTTCGCCGGCTGCTCGGCGGCGTCGTCCCCGCCGGAGGAGCACCCGGCGAGCACGAGGGCGAGGGGGAGCAGGACGGCGGCGGTGCGGCGCATCGCTCCACCGTGCGGGTTGTGCCCGACCTCCGCAGGGCGGGGTGGCCGGACGGCGCGCACGGTGGCCTGCTGGTGCACGCCTCGGCGACCGGGGGGGTCGTCGGGCCACCCCTCGCGATCACGCGGCAGGGAGGAGGTCGAGCATCCGGTCGACGGCGGCCGACCAGGGGAAGTCGGCGGCCCGGGCCCGGGCCGCGCGGCGGCGGACGTCGGCCGGCACCGCCAGCAGCTCCTCGACCCCGTCGGCGAAGCACCCCGCGTCGTCGGCCGCAGCCACCCCGTGCTGGCCGCCGGTGACCAGCTCGCGCAGCGCCGAGCTGGCCGAGGCGACGACGGGGGTACCGCACGCCAGGGCCTCCAGGCCGGCCAACCCGAAGGTCTCGTGCGGCCCGGGCGCCAGGGCGACGTCCGCACTGGCCAGCAGGGTGGCCAGCCGGCCGCGGTCGGCGACGTGGCCCAGCCAGCGCACCGGGAGGCCCGCCGCGGCCTCCCGCAGCCTGGCCGCCTGCGGGCCGTCACCCACCACGACCAGCGTCGCCCGGACGCCGCGGGCCCGGAGCTCGGCCAGCGTGTCGACCGAACGCTGGGGGTGCTTCTCGGCCGACAACCGGCCGCAGTGGACGAGCAGGACGTCGGAGCGGTCCAGCAGCTCGGCGCGCAGCCGGGCGTCGAACCGGTCGGGGGCGAAGGTGCGCAGGTCGACACCGAGGGGCACCTGGGCCACCGGCGTCCCGAGGCGGGCGAACTCCTCCGCGGCGAAGTCGGTGCTGCAGACCACGAGGTCGTGGCCCCGGGCGGTCCGGCGGTTCGCTGCGTCGGCGACCCGGCGCGCGGCGGCGGGTGGCAGCAGCCACTGGGTGAGGAGCCGGTCCAGCCGCTCGTGGGCCAGCACCAGGGTGGGCACGCCGCGCTCGGCCGCCCACCGGCCCAGCCCGCGCAGCGTCGTCCGGTCCGACACCTCGATGCGGTCGGGGGACAGCTGGTCCAGCAGCCGACGCACCCGCCAGGGGTCCATGAGCCGGTACCCGCCGGTGCCGGGGACGCGCGGGGCGGCCAGGGTCAGCCGGGTGACGGTGCCCGGGCCCACCTCGGCGGGGTCACCGTCGGTTCGGGCGACCGGGACGACGACGGCCACCGCGTGGCCCCGCTGCGCGTAGCCCAGGGCGAGCCGGTCGACCGCCGTCCGCAGCCCGCCGGAGGTGGGGTGGTGCAGGTTGGCCACGAGCACGATGCGCACCACCCCACGCTCGCCGCCGGACCTGACCGGGAGGTGTCACCGAGGTGGCCGCCACCTGCCGACCGGGTTGATCGTCGGGCCGCTGCATGTGACTCGTCGCGGTGCCCGGGGGGGGCGCGACCCCGCGACGAGTCACGTCCAGCGCGGGGACGAGCGCGGGGCATCCGACGCAACTCTGACTAACCGCTGGATGTGACTCGTTGCGGTGTCGATGGCCGTGGACCGCGCGACTTCTCACATCCAGCGGTTTGGGGAGCCTGGGGGCAGGCGCGGGGTGGGGACCCGGGTCAGCGGGAGTAGTGCTCCACGACCAGCTGCTCCTCGCACTGCACGGGGATCTCGGCCCGCTGGGGCCTGCGCGCCACGAAGCAGGTGAGCTCGGCCAGGCGGACGTCGAGGTACTTCGGTGCCTCGGCGTGCGCCCCGCTGGCCGCGACCTGGAAGGGCTGCTTGGTGCGGCTCCGCTCGGCGATGGCGACGACGTCGCCGGGCTCGACGCGGTAGCTGGGCCGGTCGACCCGCCGTCCGTTGACCGTGACGTGGTGGTGGGTGACGACCTGGCGGGCCTGGTAGATCGTGCGGGCGAACCCGGCGCGCAGCACCGTGGCGTCCAGCCGCGACTCCAGGTCCAGCAGCAGGGCCTCACCGGTCTTGGCGCCGGTGTTGCGGCCCTGCTTCCTCGCCCGGTCGAAGGCCAGCCGCAGCTGGGTCTCGCTGATGTCGTACTGGGCGCGCAGCCGCTGCTTCTCCAGCAACCGCGTCTTGTAGTCGCTGGTGCTCTTGCGCTTGCGGCCGTGCTCGCCCGGCGGGTACGGCCGGCGCTCGAAGTACGTCACGCACTTGGGGGTCAGCGGGATGCCCAGCGCGCGGGACAGGCGCACCTTCGGTCGGGGGGTGTTCACGGGTCCTCCTCATTCGGTTAGCCTCACCTTACTCACACGCGAAGCGAGGACCCACGATGACGTCGACCACCCCGTCCGCCCTTCGGCCGACCGCCGCCGAGCGCGCCCGCACCGTCGCCTGCCGCCCCTCGGCCGCGGTCTGCGCAGCCGGCGTGTCGGGCTCCCGGGTCCTCGCCCACGCCACCACCGGCGCCGGGCAGGTCTTCCTGGTCGTGCCCGCCGACGGTGAGCTGGTGCGGGCGGTGCAGGGGGCGGCCGACGGCGACCTGCCGGCCCTGGTGATGGTCACCGACCACGCCCCGGTCCCGCTGCGCGACCAGGTGCGCGCGCAGCTGTGGTTGTCCGGTTGGCTGACCCCGGTGCGCACCGAGGACGAGCGCGACGTCGCGCTCGCCTTCGCCGAGGCCCAGCCGGCCGGGGCCCTGCTCGACGTCGGACGCACCGCCGTCCTGCTCCGCCTCGACCTCGCCGAGGTGGTGCTGGGCGAGGGCGGGACCACGGTCGAGCTGACCCCCGAGGACTACGCCGACGCCGAGCCCGACCCGCTGGTCGCCGTCGAGGCCTCGGCCCTGCGGCACCTCGACGCCGACCACCCCGGTGAGCTGGCCCTGCTCCGTTCGCGCATCCCGGCCGACTGGCTGGGCGCCCACGACGTCGTCCGGCCGCTGGGGCTGGACCGGGCCGGCTTCCGGCTGCGCATCGAGGGGGAGCGGGGGTACCGCGACGTCCGGGTGCCGTTCGACGCGCCGGTCACCTCGGAGGCCGAGCTGGGTCCGGCGGTGCACCGGCTGATGTGCGCGGCCCGGCGCTGTTGCCGCGGGCAGGGCTGAGCCGCCCGTCGGCCAGGTCCAGTCGGCGGTCCAGCGCCAGCTCGTCGAGGAAGCGCTCGTCGTGGCTGACCACCACGAGCGCCCCCCGGTAGGCGCTCAACGCGGAGACCAGGTGGGCCACGCTGGCCAGGTCGAGGTTGTTCGTCGGCTCGTCGAGCAGCAGCAGCTGCGGCGCCGGGTCGGCGAACAGCACGCAGGCCAGCACCGCCCGCAGCCGCTCGCCCCCGGACAGGGCGCCCACCGGCAGGTGCGCCCGGGCGCCGCGGAACAGGAACCGCGCGAGCAGGGTGCGGCGCTCGGCCTCGGGACGGTCCGGTGCCGCGGTGGCCAGGGCATCGGCCACCGCGGTCTCGGGGTCGAGCAGGTCCAACCGCTGCGACAGGTACGCCACCCGACCCTCGGCCCGGGTCACGGTCCCGCGGTCGGGCGCCAGCTCGCCGGCCAGCACGCGCAGCAGCGTCGACTTGCCCGACCCGTTGCCGCCGGTCAGCGCCACGCGTTCGGGCCCGCGCAGCGCGAGGTCGACCCCGCCGGGGAACAGCCCGCGGACGTCGACCCCCACCGCGTCGACCACGACCCGCCCCGCCGGCACGCGGGTGCCCGGCAGCTCCAGCGCGATCGCCGGGTCCTGCCGCAACGAGGCCTCGGCGCGGTCCAGCCGGGCCCGAGCCGCGTCGACGCGGGCACCGTGCGTGCCGTCGGCGCGCCCGGCCGACTCCTCCGCCCGGCGCTGACGCGCCCCGAGCAGGATCGTCGGGATCCCGGCGTCGGGGGCCCGGCGGGCGGCGGAGGCACTGCGCCGCTCGGCCCTCTCCCGCGCTTCCTGCCGCTCCCTCCGCTCCCGCCTCAGCGCCTGCTCGGCGCTCCGGACGTCCCGCTCGGCCGCGGCCTGCTCGGCCGCCACCACCGACTCCCATGCGGTGAACCCGCCGGCCACCGTGCGCAGCGCACCGCGCGTCAGCTCCGCCGTGCGGTCCATCCGGTCCAGCAGCTCGCGGTCGTGGCTGACCACCAGCAGCGTGCCGCGGAAGGCGTCGACGACGCCGGCGAGCCGGTCTCGCTCGCGGCGGTCGAGGTTGTTCGTCGGCTCGTCGAGCAGCAGGACGTCCGGACGGCGCAGCAACCGGCCGGCCAACCCGACGGCGACCACCTGGCCGCCGCTGGGGGTGGCGAGTCGCCGGTCGAGCGCGATGCCGCCGAGCCCGAGCCGGTCGAGCTGCGCGACGGCGCGCTCCTCGACGTCCCAGTCCACGCCGATGGCGTCGACGTGCGCCGGGTCGGTGTCCCCGCGCTCGACGGCGGTGACCGCGGCCAGCACCGTGGCGATGCCCAGCGCGTCGGCGACGGTGCCCATCGCGTCGGCGACGGTGCCCATCGCGGAGGTCGGGAGCTCCTGCGGCAGGTGGCCCAGCACGCCGTCCACCGTGACCGACCCCGCGGTGGGGGTCAGCTCGCCGGTGAGCAACCGCAGCAGGGTGGTCTTGCCGCCGCCGTTGGGGGCCACCAGCCCGGTGCGACCGGCACCGATCGTGGTGGTGAGGCCGTCGAGCACCGGGGTGCCGTCGGGCCAGGAGAAGGAGAGCGCGTGCAGCGTGATGGACACGGGTGGGCCTCGCAGGGGTGTCGCCGGGGGAGGGGACGGGGGCGAGGCGTCACAGCACGCCGTCGAGGATGCCCCCGACGCCGGACGCGCGCACCCGCTTTCCGGCCGAGCGCACGGCCATCGGGCTCGGCCACCGGGCACGGCCATCGGGCAGGCATGGGAGCCCATGCACCCGCTCGCCGGGCCCAGGACCAGGTGTACGGGCTCCCATGCCTGGCGTCGGCGAGCGTGCGCGGACGCGGCGCGGCGGGCGCAGCGGCCGGGGCGTCGGCCGGGGCAGCGGCGGGGACAGCGGCGGGGGCTACGCCTCGAGGTGCTCGCGGAGCAGGGCGGCCAGCCTCGTGCGGCGGGGCTTGACGTCGACCTCGCGCACGGCGCGGGCGAGCGCGGCACCGCTGGCGTGCACGATCGACAGGTGCTTCTGCGCCCGGGTGAGGGCGGTGTAGACCAGCGGGCGCGACAGCATCCCGCCGGCCTCCGGGGGCAGGACGACGACCACCCCGGGCCACTCCGAGCCCTGCGCCCGGTGCACCGTGATCGCCCAGCCGTGCTTGAGGTCGCCCAGCGCCGAGGTGGGCACCGTGCACGGGCCCGAGCTGAAGTCGACCGACAGCGTGCCGTCGCCGGTGCCGGTGACCACGCCGACCTCGCCGTTGGCGAACCCGACCGGCTCGAGGTCCAGGTGGTTCGCGGTGGCCACCACGCGGTCGCCGACGTCGAACCCCCACACCGTGCCATCCCCGGGGTTGAGCACGGCCTTGAGCGCCTTGTTCAGCTCGATCGTGCCCGCCGGCCCGCGGTGCACCGGCGTCACCACCTGGACGGCGGCCGGGTCGATGGACAGCACGCGCGGGATCGAGTCGGTGACCAGCTGCACGACCCGCCGCGCGGCCTCGGCGCTGCCCTGGGCCGGCACGATCACGACCTCGCGGTCCTGCGACGCCACCTGGACCAGCTCGCCCGCGCGCACGCCGGTGGCCAGGGTGGCGATGGCGCCGCCCTCGGCCTGCCGGTGCAGGGTGGTCAGCTCGGTGACCGGGACGACGCCGGAGTCGATGAGGTCGCCCAGCACGTGGCCGGGGCCGATCGAGGGCAACTGGGCGGGGTCGCCGACCAGCAGCAGGTGGGTGCCGTCGGAGCAGGCCTCGAGCAGCGCGGCGGTCAGCTCGACGTCGAGCATCGAGGCCTCGTCGACGACCACCACGTCGGCGTCCAGCGGCCACTCCTCGTCGCGGGAGAACCCGCCGGTCATGCCCTGCGCGCCGAGCAGGCGGTGCACCGTGGTGGCCGGGTGGTCGGTGAGCTCCTCCAGCCGCTTCGCCGCGCGGCCGGTGGGGGCGGCCAGCGCCACCTCGACGTCCTTGGCCTGCAGCAGCTTCACCACGCTCGCGACCGTGCGGCTCTTGCCGGTGCCGGGTCCGCCGGTGAGCAGGCTGACCCCGGCCGACAGCACCTGGACGACGGCCTGCTTCTGCGCCGGGTCCAGCCCCGCGGCCACGCTCTTCACCGCCCCGGCCGGCGCGATCGGCTCGGCGGTGGCCGCCAACCGGGCCACGGCCTCGGCCACCGCGTCCTCGGCCATGCCGTAGCGGGCCAGGCTCAGCGTGCGGTGCGACGGGTCGGGCTCCTCCTCCGACTCGGGGTCGAACGGGGGGTCGTGCTCGAGCACGTCGCCGCTGTCGACGGCGGCGACCACGGCGGCGGCGACGTCGTCCACACCCTCGGCGCGCAGCGCCGACAGCACCTGGTCCACCGGCAGCACCGTGTGCCCGTCGCGGGTCGCCGTCCGCAGGGTGAGCGCGACCAGCGCCCGGCCGCGCCGCCTGTCCTGACGGTCGGCGCCCTTGAGCAGCGCGATCGCCAGCCGGTCGGCGTCGGCGAGCGACACCTGGGTGAGCAGGAGCAGCCGCCACGGGTCGTCGCGCAGGCGTCGGGCCGCGTCGGGGCCCAGGACGTCGGACACCCCGGCGGCCAGCTTGGCCGGCAGGCCGGCGCCCACCAGCATCTCGACGACCTCGTAGGCCGGGCCGGCGGCCAGGAACGAGGAGAAGAGCCGCTCGGCGCGCTGCCGGCCCACCCGGGGGAGCTTCACCAGGTTGTCCGCCGTGACCTGCTCGGGGGCCACGATGCCGGCGCCGGGCAGCTCGGCGGCCGCGCGCTTGCCCAGCCCGGGCCAGAGCCCGGCGGCGGTGAAGGCGGCGAAGACGGGGTCGGGCGCGCTCATCCGGGGCGGCGGTCGGGGTACGACGTGTGCGGCGCGGACACCTCGTCGAGGGCGAACCGGATGGCCGCGGGCAGGGTGACCTCCTCGGCGTCGAGGCTGACCTGGAGCTGGGCGGCCGTGCGGGCGCCGACGACAGGGGCGACCACGCCGGGCCGGTCGCGCAGCCAGGCCAGGGCGACCGCCAGCGGCACGGTGTGCAGGCCCTGGGCCGCGGTGCACACGGCCTCGACGATGCGGTCGGTGTCCTTGGAGCGGAGTCCGTCGACGAAGCCCGACCACTGCGCCGAGGCGCCCCGGCTGTCGCTGGGCGTGGTGTGCCGGTACTTGCCGGTGAGCAGCCCGCGGCCCAGCGGCGACCAGGGCAGCAGCCCGATGCCCAGGGTCTCGGCGGCCGGCACGACCTCGCGCTCGACGCCGCGCTGCAGCAGCGAGTACTCGACCTGCGAGCTGATGACCGGGGCCCGCCCGGGCCACGCCTTCTGCCAGGTCGCGGCCTGCGCGGTCTGCCAGCCGGTGAAGTTGCTCACCCCGACGTAGCGCGTGCGGCCGCTGCTCACGGCGGTGTCGAGCGCGGCCAGGGTCTCCTCGAGGGGGGTGTGCTCGTCCCAGGAGTGCAGCTGCCACAGGTCGACGTGGTCCAGGCCCAACCGCTCGAGCGAGGCGTCGAGGGCGGCCAGCAGGTGGCCTCGGGAGGCGCCGCGGCCCATCGCCCCGGTGCGGGTGCGGCCCACCGCCTTGGTCGCGACCAGCACGTCGTCGCGGGGGACGACGTCGCTGAGCAGCCGCCCCAGCGTGCGCTCGGACTCGCCCTCGACGTAGACGTCGGCGGTGTCGACCAGCGTGCCGCCGGCGTCGACGAAGGCCGTCAGCTGCATCGCGGCCTCGTCCTCGTCGGTGTCCCGGCCCCAGGTCATCGTGCCCAGCGCCAGCCGGGAGACCACCAGGCCGCTGTGCCCCAACGCCCGCTGTTCCACGAGGGGTCAACCTACCGGGAACCCGCAGGGTCGGTCCGTAGGCTGCCGCCCCGTGGGTTGGGTTGAAGCAGTCGTCCTCGGACTCGTGCAGGGCCTCACGGAGTTCCTGCCGATCTCCTCCAGTGCCCACCTGCGGGTGGTCGGTTCGGTGTTCGGCTGGGACGACCCGGGCGCGGCGTTCACCGCGATCACCCAGATCGGCACCGAGCTCGCCGTCCTCCTCTACTTCCGGCACGACATCTGGAACATCGTGCGCACCTGGGTGCTGTCGCTGGGGCGCCGCGAGCTGCGCAGCCACCCCGACGCCCGCACGGGGTGGCTGATCATCATCGGGTCGGTCCCGATCGTGGTGCTGGGGTTGCTGTTCCAGGACCAGATCGAGACCACCTTCCGCGACCTGCGGATCATCGCCATCGCGCTGGTGGTCTTCTCCCTGGCGCTCTACGCCGCCGACCGCGTCGGGCGGAAGGAGCGGCAGCTGGCCGACCTCACCGTCGGCCACGGCGTGCTCTACGGGCTGGCCCAGGCCGCCGCGCTCATCCCGGGCGTGTCCCGCTCGGGCGGCACCATCACGATGGGCCTGTTCCTGGGCTACTCCCGGGCCGCGGCCGCGCGCTACTCGTTCCTGCTGGCCATCCCCGCCGTCCTGGGGTCGGGCCTCTTCCAGGCCTACGAGGCGTTCACCGGTGGCACCGCCGGCGGCGCGGTCGCCTGGGGCCCGACGGCGGTGGCGACGGTCATCGCCTTCGGTGTCGGGCTGGCCGTCATCGCCTGGCTGCTGCGCTACCTGGAACGCGGCACGTTCACCCCGTTCGTGGTCTACCGCGTCGTGCTGGGCCTCCTGCTCCTCGCCGCCGTCGGCGCCGGGGTCCTGACGCCCTAACCTCGGGGGGTGACCACAGTCATCCTGCTCCGGCACGGCCGCACGACGGCGAACGCCTCCGGGCTGCTGGCCGGGTGGACCCCCGGCGTCCAGCTGGACGAGAAGGGGCAGGAGCAGGTGGCCGCGGTCGGCGCCCGGTTGGCCCCCGTGCCGCTGGCCGCCGTCGTCGCCAGCCCGCTCGAGCGGTGCCAGCAGACCGCCGCCGCGGTGCTCGCCGGCCGCGACCTGCAGCTGCAGACCGACGAGCGGCTCGGCGAGTGCCGCTACGGCGACTGGACTGGTCGGCCCATCAAGGAGCTGGTCAAGGAGCCGATGTGGAAGGTCGTGCAGCAGCACCCCTCCGCGGCGGTCTTCCCCGGCCCCGAGGGCGAGGGCCTGGCCCAGACCCAGGCCCGCGCGGTGGCCGCCGTCCGGGAGTGGAACGCCAGGCTCGGCCCCGACGCCGTCTGGCTGGCCTGCACCCACGGCGACGTCATCAAGGCGATCCTGGCCGACGCCTACGGCATGCACCTGGACTCCTTCCAGCGCATCGTCGCCGACCCCGCCTCGATCTCGGTGGTCAGCTACACCGAGACCCGGCCGTTCGTGCAGCGGGTCAACGACAGCGGGGGCGACGTCAGCGCGCTGGTCCCGCCCAGGAAGCGAACCCGCCGGTCCCGCAAGGCCTCCTCGGACGCCGTCGTCGGGGGCGGCGCGGGCCCCGCCGGCGCGTAACCTCGTCGCCGTGCCACGCCAGGTCTTCCTCTTCGAACGCCCCGTCCGCTTCGTCGCGGGCACCGTCGGCCAGCCCGGTGACCGCACCTTCTACCTGCAGGCCACCGACGAGGCCGGCCGGGTGATCAGTGTCGCCCTCGAGAAGTCGCAGGTCGAGGTGCTCGCCGAGCGCATGGGCGAGCTGCTCGACGAGGTCGCCACGCGCGCCACCACCGTCGTCCCGCCCGACGCCGACGTCGACGACCTCGACCCGCTCACCGCGCCGGTCGAGGAGGAGTTCCGGGTGGCCGCCATGGGCCTGGCGTGGGACGGCGAGGCCCAGGCCGTCGTCGTCGAGGCGGTGGCCGCCGGCGACGAGCCCATCGACGAGGACGCCATCCTGTCCGACGCCGAGGAGGGCCCCGACGCCCTGCGCGTGGTCATCACCCCGGCCGCCGCCCGCGGCTTCGTGGCCCGGGCCAAGCGGGTGGTCTCCGCCGGCCGGCCCTCGTGCCCGCTGTGCTCGATGCCGCTGGACCCCTCCGGGCACGTCTGCCCCCGGCAGAACGGGTACCGGCGCTGACCGAGCCGCGGACGGGGGACGAGCTCGTGGACGCCTTCCTGGACGGCGAGCTCGACGACCTCGCCGACGACGAGCCGGAGGACGACGAGGCATGGGAGGACGGCGGGGACGAGGACGACGACACCCGCGAGGTGGCGGGTCTCGCCTTCGACCACGGGGACCGCCGCTCGCCGGTCGGCGACGCCGAGGCCCGCACCCTCCTCCTCGACGGGGACCTCGACCTGGAGGGTCGGCTGCTCGACGCCTCCAACGTCAGCCTGATCGGGGCCATCCGCACCCCGGAGCTGGCGGGGGAGTGCATCTACAAGCCCGTCCGCGGCGAGCGCCCCCTGTGGGACTTCCCCGACGGCACGCTGGCCGGCCGCGAGATCAGCGCCTACCTCGTCTCCGAGGCCACCGGCTGGCGGGTCGTGCCACCCACGGTGCTGCGCGACGGGCCCTTCGGGCCGGGCATGGTGCAGCTGTGGCAGCACGCCGACCCCACGGTGGAGATGACCACCTTCGTCCGCCGCGACGTGCCGGCCCTGCGCCGCATGGCGGTGTTCGACGCGGTGGTCAACAACGCCGACCGCAAGGGTGGGCACATGATCCCGATGGCCGACGGCCACGTGTACGGCGTGGACCACGGCATCTGCTTCTCGCCCGACCCCAAGCTGCGCACCCTGCTGTGGCGGTGGGCCGGGCAGCCGCTCACCGAGGACGCCGTCGCGGTGCTGGAGCGGCTGCAGGACCAGCTGCGCGACGAGCTGGGGGAGCAGCTGCACGGCCACCTCACCCGCACCGAGGTGCGGCGCACGCAGCAGCGCGTGGCCGACCTGCTGCGCACCGGGCGGCACCCCGAGCCCAGCGGCGACTGGCCCGCCCTGCCCTGGCCGCCCTTCTGACCCTGCCGGCCTTCTGACCCTGGCCGGCCTTCTGACCCTGCCGCCCTTCTGACCCTGCCGCCCTTCTGACCCTGCCGCCCTGCGCACCCGCCCGGGGAGTGCGCGCTGGTGCGGCCGGCACAGCCACGAGAACCGCCGGAGAGCGCACCGGCCGAGCGGCTGCGCCGAGGAGCCGCGGCGCCATCGAGCTGACCCGCGTGGGCGCGCACTCCGGCGGTGGGTGCGCCGCGGTGCCTCGACGGTGGGCGATCACGGTTGTCGGACCCCCGCCGTAGGCTCGGCCCGTGCTCAGCTGGCCCGCCCCCCTCCTGCCCTCCTTGCCCGGGAACGGCCTCCCTCTGCGGTTGCACGACACCGCGCGCCGCGAGGTCGTGCAGACCCAGCCCGGGCCGACCGCGCGGATGTACGTCTGCGGCATCACGCCCTACGACGCCACCCACCTCGGCCACGCCGCCACCTACCTGGCCTTCGACCTGGTCAACCGCATGTGGCGCGACCTGGGGCACGCGGTGCACTACGTGCAGAACGTCACCGACGTCGACGACCCGCTGTTCGAGCGGGCCGACCGCGACGGCGAGGACTGGGTCGTGCTCGGCATGCGCGAGACGGCGCTGTTCCGCGAGGACATGACCGCGCTGCGGGTGCTGCCGCCGGAGGACTACGTGGGCGCCGTCGAGGCCATCCCGCAGATCGTCGCCCACATCGAGGAGCTGCAGGCCGCGGGCCTGGCCTACACCCTCGACGACGGCACCGGCGACGTCTACCACGACATCGGCCAGGCCCCCGGTTTCGGCGGCGAGAGCGGCTACGACGAGGAGACCATGCTGCGCTTCTCGGCCGAGCGCGGCGGTGACCCCGACCGCCCCGGCAAGCGCCAGCGGCTCGACCCGCTGCTGTGGCGCGGGGCGCGCGAGGGCGAGCCGTCGTGGCCCGGCCCGCAGGGCGTGGCCGGGCGGCCCGGCTGGCACGTCGAGTGCGCGTCGATCGCCCTGGGCACCATCGGCATGGGCTTCGACGTGCAGGGCGGCGGCAGCGACCTGGTCTTCCCGCACCATGAGTTCTCCGCCGTGCACGCCGAGGCCCTCACCGGCACCAAGCCCTTCGCCCAGGCCTACGTCCACGCCGCGATGATCGGCCTGGACGGGGAGAAGATGAGCAAGAGCCGGGGCAACCTCGTATTCGTCTCCCGGCTGCGCGGCGACGGCGTCGACCCCATGGCCATCCGGCTCGCACTGCTGAGCGGCCACTACCGCACCGACCGCGCCTGGACCTCCGACCTCCTCGCCGACGCCGAGCACCGGCTGGCCACCTGGCGCGAGGCGGTGTCCCGGCGGTCGGGGTCCGGTGCGGCCGAGCTGCTGGTCGCCGTCCGCGAGCGCCTGGCCGACGACCTCGACTCGCCCGGTGCCGTCGCAGCCGTCGACGCCTGGGCCGCCGCGACGCTGGCCGGCGGGGAGGGTGCCGAGGCCGACGAGGGCGCGCCGTCCGTCGTCCGCGACGCCGTCGACGCCCTGCTGGGCATCGCGCTGTAGCCCGCGGTGGCCGCCTTCGGACGCACCGACCGGGTCGCGCGCGAGCAGGCCGAGCAGCTGCTCGCGCCCGGGGCCGCGCGCTCGGCGGCCGGCCGGGGTCGGGCGCGCCCCGAGCCCGAGGACCCGCTGCGCACCGCCTACGAGCGCGACCGAGACCGCATCCTGCACGCCAAGGCCTTCCGCCGCCTCAAGCACAAGACCCAGGTCTTCCTGCACCCCGACGGCGACCACTTCGTGACCCGGCTGACGCACACGCTGCAGGTCACCCAGGTGGCCCGCTCGCTGGCGGCCGCGCTGGGCCTGAACGAGACCCTGGCCGAGGCGATCGCGCTGGCCCACGACGTCGGGCACTCACCGTTCGGGCACATCGGCGAGGAGGCCCTGGACCCCTACGTCCCCGGGGGCTGGCACCACGCCGCCCAGGGCGTACGCATCGTCGAACGGCTGGAGAACCTCAACCTCACGTGGGAGGTGCGCGACGGCGTACGGGCGCACAGCTGGAAGATCGACCCCCCGCCGACCACCCGCGAGGCCGAGTGCGTGCGGTACGCCGACCGCATCGGCTACCTGTCCCACGACGCGCTGGACGCCGTCCGGGCCGGGGTGCTGGCGCCCGGTGACCTGCCGGCCTCGGCGCGCGTGGTGTTCGGCGAGCCGGGCAGCCAGATGGTCGGCGCCATGATCGACGCGGTGGTCGCCGGGAGCCTCGCCGACGGCGGCCGGGTGGTGATGGCCCCGGAGCCGTTGGAGGCCATGCACGAGCTGCGGGCGTTCATGTTCGAGCGGGTCTACGGCTCGGAGGTGGCGGCCGGGCAGAAGCACGTGGCGATCGACGTCATCCGGCGGCTGGTGGAGCACTACCTGGCCCACCCCGAGCAGATCCCGAACAGCTACCGGGACGCCGAGGCCGACACGATGACCCAGGTCGTCGACCACGTCACCGGCATGACCGACCGGTACGCCCTCACCACCCACGACCGCCTGTTCCAGGCAGACGCAGCCACGAGGATGACCACCTTCCTGTCCTGAGGAGCGGGGGCCCGGCGGGTCCCCCGACGGAGGACTCGTCCCTGCCCGACGACGGGAGGGTGCGAGGCACGAGCCCCCTCCCCGAGGCGGGCGCAGCCACGCTCAGCGCAGCCGGGGGACGGCTCCTGGCCGCGGTGCGATCCGGAGGATCGCAGTGTCACTGCTCGCGGCGCTTCAGGTAGCGCTCGAACTCCCGGGCGATCTGGTCGCCGTCGGCCTGGGAGAGGTCGGTCTCGGTGGCCCGTTCCTCCAGCGACCGGACGTACTCGACGACCTCGTCGTCGTCGGCGGCCATCTCGTCGACCTGCTTGACCCACTGGTCGGCCAGGTCGGGCAGCGCCCCCAGCGGCACGTCCAGCTCGAGGACCTCCTCGACCCGCCGCAGCAGGGCGACGGTGGCCCGCGGCGAGGGGGGCTGGGACACGTAGTGCGGGACCGCCGCCCAGAAGCTGACCGACGGCAACCCGGCCTGCACGCAGGCGTCCTGGAAGACGCCGAGGATGCCGGTGGGCCCCTCGTACGCCGAGCTCTGCAGGCCCCACCGGCGGGCGGACTCGTCGTCGTAGGCCGACCCGGTGACCGGCGTGGGACGGGTGTGCGGGGTGTCGGCCAGCAGCGCCCCGAGGGCCACGACGGTCGACACGTCGAGCTCTTGGAGGATCCCGATCAGCTCCGCGCAGAACCCGCGCCAGCGCATGTTGGGCTCGATGCCGCGCACCAGCACGACGTCGCGTTCGCCCCCGGCGGGCTTCCGCGCCACCGAGATGCGGGTGGTGGGCCACTCGATGCGGCGGCTGACGCCGTCGACGAGGGACACCTGCGGCCGGTTGACCTGGAAGTCGTAGTAGTCCTCGGGGTCCAGCGCGGCCAGCGGCTCGGCGTCCCAGATCAGCTCCAGGTGCTCCAGCGCGCCGGTGGCGGCGTCCCCGGCGTCGTTCCAACCCTCGAAGGCCACCACGACGACGGGGTCGGTGAGGCGGGGGAGGTCGGAGGGGGTGGAGGTGGGGTCGATCACCCGTCCGAGCCTACGTCGCCCGCGTGCTGCCGCCGTCCGGCGCGGCCGGGCGTGCACAATGGCGGGGAAGAGGTCGCACCGTGGAGCCCCGCAACGCAGCCGACTCGCCGCTGGCGAGCCGCACCCGTTGACCCGTGAGGTACCCGTGCCGCAGTCCGACGCCGTCCGTCCCGATGCCGTCCGTCCCGACGCCACCGAGCAGCTCCGCGGGCTGCTGGGCCAGCGCATCCTGGTGCTCGACGGCGCCATGGGCACCGCCATCCAGCGCGACCGCCCCGACGAGGCCGGCTACCGCGGCGAGCGCTTCGCCGACTGGCCCAGCGACGTGCAGGGCAACAACGACCTGCTGAGCATCACCCAGCCGGCGATCATCCGTGGCATCCACGACGAGTACCTGGCCGCCGGCGCGGACCTGCTCGAGACCAACACGTTCAACGCCACCACGATCTCGCTGGCCGACTACGGCATGTCCGACCTCGCCTACGAGCTCAACGTCGCCAGTGCGCGGCTGGCCCGCGAGGCCGCCGACGCCGCCAGCACGCCCGACAAGCCGCGGTTCGTCGTCGGGGCCATCGGCCCCACCAGCCGGACGGCGTCCATCAGCCCCGACGTCAACGACCCCGGGGCCCGCAACGTCGGCTACGACGAGCTGGTCGCCGCCTACCTCGAGCAGGCCCGGGGCCTGGTGGACGGCGGGGCAGACGTCCTGCTGGTCGAGACCATCTTCGACACGCTCAACGCCAAGGCCGCGATCTTCGCGCTGGAGACGCTGTTCGAGGACCGCGGGCGGCGCTGGCCGGTGATGATCTCGGGCACCATCACCGACGCGTCCGGCCGCACGCTCTCGGGCCAGGTCACCGAGGCGTTCTGGAACTCCGTGCGGCACGTGCGCCCGCTGCTGGTCGGGCTGAACTGCGCGCTGGGTGCGGCCGAGATGCGGCCCTACATCGCCGAGCTCTCCCGCGTGGCCGACACCTTCGTGTCCTGCTACCCCAACGCCGGGCTGCCCAACGCCTTCGGGGAGTACGACGAGTCGCCCGCGGAGACCGCAGCGGTCCTGCGCGAGTTCGCCCAGGCCGGCCTGGTGAACCTCGTCGGCGGCTGCTGCGGCACCACCCCGGCGCACATCGCGGCCATCGCCGGCACCGTCGAGGGCCTGGCCCCGCGCACCCCGGCGGTGGTGGAGCCGGCCCTGCGGCTGAGCGGGCTGGAGCCGCTCACCGTGGTCCCCGAGTCGCTGTTCGTCAACGTCGGCGAGCGCACCAACATCACCGGGTCGGCCCGCTTCCGCAACCTCATCAAGGCCGGGGACTACCCGGCGGCGCTCGCCGTCGCCCGCCAGCAGGTCGAGGCCGGCGCGCAGGTCATCGACGTCAACATGGACGAGGGCATGATCGACGGCGTCGCGGCCATGGACCGCTTCACCAAGCTCATCGCCGCCGAGCCCGACATCAGCCGGGTGCCCACGATGGTCGACTCCTCCAAGTGGGAGGTCATCGAGGCCGGCCTCAAGTGCGTGCAGGGCAAGTCGATCGTCAACTCGATCTCGCTGAAGAACGGCGAGGAGGAGTTCGTGGCGCAGGCCCGGTTGTGCCGCAAGCACGGGGCCGCCGTCGTGGTCATGGCCTTCGACGAGGCCGGGCAGGCCGACACCCTGCAGCGCCGCACCCAGATCTGCCGCCGCGCCTACGACATCCTGGTCGACCAGGTCGGCTTCCCGGCCGAGGACATCATCTTCGACCCGAACGTCTTCGCCGTGGCCACCGGCATCGAGGAGCACGCCCGCTACGGGCTGGACTTCATCGAGGCCACCGCCTGGATCAAGCAGAACCTGCCCGGCGCCCTGGTCTCCGGCGGTGTCTCCAACGTCTCGTTCAGCTTCCGCGGCAACAACACGGTGCGCGAGGCCATCCACGCGGTGTTCCTCTTCCACGCCATCCGGGCCGGGATGGACATGGGCATCGTCAACGCCGGGGCGCTCGAGGTCTACGACGAGGTCCCGGCCGAGCTGCGCGAGCGCATCGAGGACGTCGTCCTCGCCCGGCGCGACGACGCCACCGAGCGGCTGCTGGAGATCGCCGGTGACTACGCCGGGGACGGCGCTGCGCGGGAGGTGGCCACCGAGGAGTGGCGCTCGCTGCCGGTGGGGGAGCGGATCACCCACGCGCTGGTCAAGGGCATCGACGAGTTCGCCGAAGCCGACACCGAGGAGCTGCGGCTGGAGATCGCCGCCCGCGGGGGCCGGCCCATCGAGGTGATCGAGGGCCCGCTGATGGACGGCATGAACGTCGTCGGCGACCTGTTCGGCGCGGGCAAGATGTTCCTGCCGCAGGTGGTGAAGAGCGCCCGGGTGATGAAGAAGGCCGTCGCGCACCTGGTGCCGCACATCGAGGCCGAGAAGCAGCCCGGCGACGCCGCCCGCTCCAACGGCACGGTCGTCATGGCCACGGTGAAGGGCGACGTCCACGACATCGGCAAGAACATCGTCGGCGTCGTCCTGCAGTGCAACAACTACGACGTCGTCGACCTCGGCGTCATGGTGCCGGCGCAGAAGATCCTGGACGCCGCCAAGGAGCACGGGGCCGACGTCATCGGGCTGAGCGGCCTCATCACGCCCTCGCTCGACGAGATGGTCGGGTTCGCCACCGAGATGGAGCGGCAGGGCTTCGACATCCCGCTCATGGTCGGCGGGGCCACCACGTCGCGGGCGCACACCGCGGTCAAGGTCGACCAGCGCTACCACGGCCCGGTGATCTGGGTGAAGGACGCGTCCCGGTCGGTCCCCGTCGTCGCCGCGCTGCTGTCGGACGAGCAGCGCCCCGGCCTGCTGGCCAGCACCGAGGCCGAGTACGACGCCCTGCGCGAACGGCACGCCGCGCGGGAGGACACCCGGTCGCTGCTCACCCTCGCCGCCGCCCGCGGCGCCGCCCCGGAGATGGACTGGTCGGGCTACCGACCGCCCCGCCCGCGCATGCTGGCCCAGCAGTCGCCGGACGCCTGCACGGGCGCGGGTTGCGACCACCGCGGCGGGCACGCCACCCAGTTCACGAAGGTCTTCACCGACTACCCGCTCGACGAGCTGCGCCGGTACATCGACTGGCAGCCGTTCTTCAACGCCTGGGAGATGCGCGGCCGGTTCCCCGACATCCTCAACAACCCGGCCACCGGGGAGGCCGCCCGGCGGCTGTACGACGACGCCAACGCGATGCTCGACCGCATCGTCGAGGAGAAGTGGCTGCGCGCCGCCGGGGTGTTCGGGCTGTTCCCGGCCGACCGGGTGGACGGCGTGGAGGACATCACCGTCTACGCCGACGAGGACCGCACCCAGGTCGCAGCGACCCTCCACCACCTGCGCCAGCAGGGCGAAGGACGCGACGGGTCGGCCCGCAAGTCCCTCGCCGACTTCGTCGCCCCGTCCTCGTCCGGGCTGCGCGACCACGTGGGCGCGTTCGCGGTGACCGCCGGGCTGGGCTCGGCCGAGAAGGTGGCCGAGTTCAAGGCGGCCCTCGACGACTACTCGGCGATCATGCTGGAGTCGCTGGCCGACCGGCTGGCCGAGGCCTTCGCCGAGCGGCTGCACGAGCGGGTGCGCACCGAGTTCTGGGGCTACGACGCCGACGAGCGGCTCTCGGCCGAGGCGCTCATCGCGGAGAAGTACCGGGGCATCCGGCCGGCGCCGGGCTACCCCGCCTGCCCCGAGCACACCGAGAAGCGCACCATCTGGTCGCTGCTGGACGTCGAGGACACCGTGGGGATCGAGCTCACCGAGTCGATGGCCATGTGGCCGGGGGCCGCGGTGAGCGGGCTGTACTTCTCCCACCCGCAGTCGCAGTACTTCGTGCTGGGCCGGCTGGGCCGTGACCAGGTCGCCGACTACGCCGAGCGCAAGGGCTGGACCGTGGCCGAGGCCGAGAAGTGGCTGGCGCCGAACCTGGGCTACCGCACGGAGGACGAATGACGGACCAGCTGGGGGCCGTGCTGTTCGACATGGACGGGACGTTGCTGGCCACCGAGCAGTACTGGGACCAGGCCCTGGTGGAGCTCGCCGCCGCCTGGGGCCACCGGGTCTCGGCCGCCGCGCTCGCCTCGACGGCGGGGATGGACCTGCCCGGTGCACTGGACGTCGTCGGCCGCGACGTCGGGGTCGACCGCACCGCCGACGAGCGCGCCGGCGACGCCGAGCGGGTGCTCGCCCGGGTGACCGAGCTGATGGCGACGTCGGTCAGCTGGTGCCCTGGTGCGCGCGCGCTGCTGCTGGCCTGCCTGGGGGACGGCGTGCGCACCGCACTGGTGACGACCACCGACCGGCCCCTGGTCACCCTCGTGCTGGAGCACCTGCGCGCCGACCTGGGCACCGAGCCGTTCGAGGTGACCGTCTGCGGGGACGAGGTACCGGCCCGCAAACCGGACCCCGCGCCCTACCGGCAGGCCATGGCGGCCCTCGGTCTCGGACCGGCGGAGTGCGTCGTGGTCGAGGACTCGCTGACCGGCAGCCGGGCCGGCCTGGCCGCGGGGTGCCCTGTGCTGGTGGTGCCGGCCGGGCAGGGTCTCCCTGACCTGCCCGGCCTGACCCAGGTGCGCACGCTCGTGGGCATCACCCCCGACACCCTGGCCGGGCTGCTGCAGGCCGCCCCGGTCTGACCGGTCACCGGCGCCTCACCCGACCGCGGTGACCGGGAGGGTGGTGCGCCAGCCGGCCGCCGCGGCCGCCTCGGCGGGGAACGGTGGGGGAGTGCCCCCGAAGCTGGGGCAGAAGGCCTGGTGGTCGCACCAGCTGCAGAGCCTGCTGCGGTTGGGCCGGAAGTCCCCGGTCTCGACCGCCTTGCCGATGGCGGCCCAGATGGCTTGCAGCGTGCGCTCGAACCGCAGCAGCTCGGGCTCGTCGGGGGCGTAGGTCAGGACGTCGCCGTCCTTCAGGTAGATCAGCTTCAGCTGGGCGGCCACCACGCCGCGGGTGCGCCAGAGCACCAGCGCGTAGAACTTCATCTGGAACAGGGCCTTGGCCTCGAACGCCTCGCGCGGCATGCCGCCGGTCTTGTAGTCGACCACCCGCAGTGCCCCGTTGCGGGCGACGTCGAGGCGGTCGACGTAGCCACGCAGCAGCAGACCGTCGGGCAGGGTGACCTCCACCAGCTCCTCCCGGCCCTCGGGCCGGATGCGGGTGGGGTCCTCCAGCCGGAAGTAGGTCTCGACCAGCGCACCGGCCGAGGCCAGCCAGGCCTCCAGGGTCTCGGCCGGCTGCTCCGACCCCTCGCCCGGCGGGTCGAACAGCTCGGCCACGCCGGGCTCCTCGCGCAGCTCGACCCAGGCCGGGTCGACGAGCTCACGGGCCGCGGCCACCGTGCGCTCGGCCGGGGGCAGGTCGTAGAGCTTCTCCAGCACCGCGTGCACCAGCGTGCCGCGCACCGCCGCCCGGGACTTCCGCTCCGGCAGCCGGTCGATGGTGCGGAAGCGGTAGAGGAGCGGGCAGGTCTTGAAGTCAGCCGCTCGCGACGGGGACAGCGAGGGCCGGCGCGGGGTGGTGTCGGCCGCGGTGGTGCGCTGGTCGGCCGGGTCGGCCGCGGGGTCGGTGACGTCCAGCGCCAGCTCCGTCGTCGTCATGGCACCCACGGTAGGTGCCGGGTCCGACAGAACGGTGCCGCCGACCCGCTCACCTAGGCTCGTCGCCCGTGGACCCCCAGCCCGAGCAGCCCGCCGCCGTCGCCGACCCGCCGTCCCGCCCCGTGGACGGGTCGTTCGAGGTCGGGGACCGGGTCCAGCTGACCGACCCCAAGGGCAACATGCACACCGTCGTCCTGGTGCCGGGCAAGCAGTTCCACACCCACAAGGGCGCCATCGAGCACGACGACCTCATCGGCGCCCCCGAGGGCTCGGTGGTGCACTCCACGAACAACACCGGCTACCTTGCGTTCCGCCCGCTGCTGGCCGACTTCGTGCTGTCCATGCCGCGCGGGGCCCAGGTCATCTACCCCAAGGACGCCGCCCAGATCGTGGGGTTCGGCGACATCGGGCCCGGCATGCGGGTGCTCGAGGCCGGCGCCGGGTCCGGGGCGCTCTCGTGCTCCCTGCTGCGGGCCGTGGGCAGCACCGGGACCCTGACCAGCTACGAGCGCCGCGAGGACTTCCTCGAGGTCGCCCGGGGCAACGTCGAGACGTTCCTGACGGAGGTCCCGGCGAACTGGTCGCTGCGGCTGGGCGACCTCGACCAGCACCCGGCCGAGGAGACCGTCGACCGCGTGGTGCTGGACATGCTCGAGCCCTGGGCCGTGCTGCCCACCGTCGCCGCCGCCCTGCGGCCGGGCGGGGTGCTCATCGGGTACGTGGCCACCACCACCCAGCTGTCCACCTACGTCGAGGCGCTGCGGGCACAGGCCTGCTGGACCGAGCCCTACGCCTGGGAGTCGATGAACCGGCCCTGGCACGCCGAGGGCCTCGCCGTCCGGCCCGAGCACCGCATGGTGGCGCACACGGCCTTCCTCGTGACCTGCCGGCGGCTGGCCGAGGGCGCCGTCGCGCCGCTGCGCGCCCGGAAGGTGCGGCGGTTCTGAGACGGCTGGTGCCACCCGTTGCACGGACGTCACCGGGGGAGCCCGGCGGCGCGGCGTCCTGGCGCACACCGTGGATACAGTGGCGGCTCGGCAGCCCCTGACGTGTGCGGAGGTGCGTGGTGGGTTCTCTCGGGCCTGATGAGTTCCGAGCGCGACGGGAGCGGGACGTCGCCTCGCTGGTGAGCCAGATCAGCTACCTCGAGGAGGAGATCGGCCTCCTGCGCCGCAAGGTGTCCGACAGCCCCCGCCAGGTGCGTGCGCTCGAGGAGCGGGTCGCCGAGGCCGAGGGCCGGGTCGCGTTCCTCTCCGACCGCAACGACAAGCTCACCGACACCCTGCGCGGTGCCCGCGACCAGCTGGTGCAGCTCAAGGAGGAGATCGACCGGCTGGGCCAGCCGCCGTCGGGCTACGGGGTGTTCCTCGGTCGGTTCGACGACGGCACGGTCGACGTCTTCACCGGCGGCCGCAAGCTCCGGGTGACGGTCTCGCCCGCCGTGGACGGCGAAGCGCTGCAGTACGGCCAGGAGCTCATGCTCAACGAGGCCATGAACGTGGTCGAGGCGCGCGGTTTCGAGCGCTCCGGCGACGTCGTCACCCTCAAGGAGCTGCTCGAGCCGATCGAGGGCCAGCCGCTGCGCGCCCTGGTCGTCGGGCACACCGACGAGGAGCGCGTCGTCCAGCTGGCCGACTCGTTGGCCGGCACCAAGCTGCGCAGCGGCGACTCGCTGCTGCTGGAGCCCCGCTCGGGCTTCGTCTACGAGCGCATCCCCAAGAGCGAGGTCGAGGAGCTGATCCTCGAGGAGGTCCCCGACATCGACTACGGGGACATCGGTGGCCTGGCGCGGCAGATCGAGCAGATCCGCGACGCGGTCGAGATGCCGTTCCTGCACAAGGAGCTGTTCACCACCTACGAGCTGCGCCCGCCCAAGGGCATCCTGCTGTACGGCCCGCCCGGGTGCGGCAAAACGCTCATCGCCAAGGCCGTGGCCAACTCGCTGGCCAAGCAGATCGCGGTGGCCCACGGTGCCGAGGAGGCGACCCGCGCGCGGTCCTACTTCCTCAACATCAAGGGCCCGGAGCTGCTGAACAAGTACGTCGGGGAGACCGAGCGGCACATCCGCCTGGTCTTCCAGCGGGCCCGCGAGAAGGCCAGCGAGGGTGCGCCGGTCATCGTCTTCTTCGACGAGATGGACTCGATCTTCCGCACCCGCGGCACCGGTGTCAGCTCCGACGTCGAGTCCACCATCGTCCCGCAGCTGCTCAGCGAGATCGACGGCGTCGAGGGGTTGGAGAACGTCATCGTCATCGGCGCCTCCAACCGCGAGGACATGATCGACCCGGCGATCCTGCGCCCGGGCCGCCTCGACGTGAAGATCAAGATCGAGCGTCCCGACGCCGAGGCCGCCCGCGACATCTTCAGCAAGTACCTGACGTCCACGCTGCCGATCCACGCCGACGACCTGGCCGAGCACGGCGGCAGCCGCGAGTCGACCATCGCCGGCATGATCCGCTCCACCGTCGAGCGCATGTACACCGAGACCGAGGAGAACCGTTTCCTCGAGGTGACCTACGCCAACGGCGACAAGGAGGTCCTGTACTTCAAGGACTTCAACTCCGGCGCCATGCTGCAGAACATCGTCGACCGGGCGAAGAAGATGGCCATCAAGGACCACCTCGAGACCGGGGCGCACGGGCTGCGGGTCGGGCACCTCATGGCCGCCTGCGTCGACGAGTTCAAGGAGAACGAGGACCTGCCCAACACCACCAACCCCGACGACTGGGCGCGCATCTCGGGCAAGAAGGGCGAGCGCATCGTCTACATCCGCACGCTCATCAGCGGGAAGGGCGACGAGTCCGGCCGGGCGATCGACACGGCGACGAACACCGGGCAGTACCTCTAGCCGATGCGACGGGTCGTCCTGGCGGTCTCCGCCGCCCTGCTGGTGTCGGGGTGCACCTCGGTCGTCGAGGGGGTGGCCAGCCCGGCCGGTGGGGCGGCCCCGGCCACCGGCGACCCGTCGTTCGGGGCACCGGCCATCGGCACCTGCCACGACATCGAGGTCGCCTACCTGCCCCTGGAGGTGCCGCCGGTGGTCGACTGCGGCGACGGGCACAGCGGCGAGACCGCCGCCGTCGCCGACACCGGGCTGGCCCTGGACGCTCCCTACCCGACCGAGGACCAGCTCGAGGACGGGTACCTCGGCGACGCCTGGGAGGAGGTCTGCGACTACCAGCTGGTCGACGACTACCTGCAGGCCGGCCCCGGTGACCGCACCTACGCCAGCAGCGCACGGGTGCTGCCCACCGAGGAGCAGTGGGCCGCCGGGGCACGCTGGGTGGCCTGCGACGTGACCTACGGGTACGGGCGCCCCGAGCCGGCCCCCGGTCGGTTGGCCGGGGCGCTGCAGTCCGGCGTCACCGCGCCCTACCGCGCGTGCCTGGACGGCGACCCGGTCGTCCACGACGTGGTCGCCTGCAGCGAGCCGCACTGGGCCGAGCAGCTCATCGGCTGGCCCGACGTCGCCGAGGGCACCCCGTTCCCGGCCGACCGGGCAGCCCGGTCGGTACTCGCCGAGCAGTGCCTGCCCGACGCGGTGGACTACCTCGACGGTCCGCTGCCGGCCGACGTGCTGCTGGACATCACCACCGAGGACGCGCAGTCCTGGGCCCGGTACCCCTTCCCGAGCTGCGTGCTGGTCCCGGCCGCCGGTGGCACCACGAGCACGTCCTTCCGCGACGCCTGACGCGGTCCCGGTCCGGGACGGTCCCGTCGTGGGTCCCGTGGCGTGTCGAGCACGTCGTGGGGACGACGGGGCCCGTTGCCTAGGGTGGGTCCATGAGCGTGCGGCGGGTCATGGGCACCGAGGTCGAGTACGGCATCTCGGTGCCCGGGCAGCCCGGGGCCAACCCGACCACGCTGTCCAGCCAGGTGGTGAACGCCTGGGCACCGGCCGAGGCGACCGTGCGCCGTCGGCCCCGGTGGGACTTCGAGGAGGAGAACCCGCTGCGGGACGCGCGCGGGTTCGACCTCTCCCCGGCGCGCGCGCTGGACCACAACGACCCCGACGAGGACCCGGGGATGGCGAACGTCGTCCTCACCAACGGGGCCCGGTTCTACGTCGACCACGCCCACCCGGAGTACTCCGGCCCCGAGGTGACCAGCCCGCGCGACGTCGTGCTGTGGGACAAGGCGGGGGAGCGGGTCATGGCCGAGGCCGCCGTGCGTGCCGCCCGGGTGCCCGGCACGCAACCGATCCAGCTGTACAAGAACAACACCGACGGCAAGGGCCAGTCCTACGGGGCGCACGAGAACTACCTCATGGACCGGCGGACCCCGTTCCTGGACATCATCAAGGGCCTCGTGCCGTTCTTCGTCACCCGCCAGGTGTTCGCCGGGGCCGGGCGGGTGGGCATCGGCACCGACGGCCGGACCCAGGGCTTCCAGCTGTCCCAGCGCGCCGACTTCTTCGAGGTCGAGGTGGGGCTGGAGACCACCCTCAAGCGCCCCATCATCAACACGCGCGACGAGCCGCACGCCGTGCCCGAGGAGTACCGGCGGCTGCACGTGATCATCGGCGACGCCAACCTGGCCGAGCTGTCCACCTACCTCAAGGTGGGGACGACGGCACTCGTGCTGGCGATGATCGAGGCCCGCGCCCTGACCTTCGACCTGGCGGTCGAGGACCCGGTGGCCGAGCTGCAGGCGGTCAGCCACGACCCCTCGCTGACCCACCGCATCCGACTGGTCGACGGCCGCCGGCTCACCGCGGTGCAGGTGCAGCAGGAGTTCCTGGACCGCGCGCGGGCCTTCGTGGCCACCACCGGTGACACCGACCCGCAGACCCACGACGTGCTCGCCCGCTGGGGCGAGGTGCTCGACGACCTCGCCGTCGACCCCATGCGGTTGGCCGACCGGCTGGACTGGCCGGCCAAGCTGCGGCTGCTGGAGGGCTACCGCGCCCGCGACGGGCTCTCGTGGGGGGACGCCCGGTTGGCGCTGGTGGACCTGCAGTACTCCGACGTGCGGCCGGACAAGGGGCTCTACCAGCGACTGGTGGCCCGGGGGGCCATGCAGACGCTGGTCACCGAGGAGGAGGTCACCGCCGCCATGACGGAGCCCCCCACCGACACCCGGGCCTTCTTCCGCGGGGAGTGCCTCCGGCGCTACCCGGCGCAGGTGGCGGCCGCGTCGTGGGACTCGGTCGTGTTCGACCTGGGCCGCGAGAACCTGGTGCGGGTGCCCACCCTGGAGCCGCTGCGCGGGACGCGCGACCACGTCGGTGCCCTCTTCGAGCGGGTCGGGAGCGCTCAGGAGCTGGTCGACACCATCACCGGGCCGTGACCACGCCCGACCAGCCGCGCCGCCCCCGGCGGACGGCCACCCGGTCCATCGCGCCCGGGGACGTCGCCGCCCTGGTGCGGGTGCTGTCGGCCCTGCAGGTGCACCTGCTGTCCGGTGACCTGCCGGGTTCCCTCACCACGTCCCTGACCCGGCACCTCACCGGCGCCGGGTTGCTGGGTGCCGGGGCGACGCCCGCCGAGCTGCTCATCGCCCTCGACGACCTCGCCGGTCGTCTGCGGTCGGGGGGCACCGCACCCGGGCCGTCGGACGAGACCCGTCACCTCGTCGGGTTCGCCACCCGCGAGCAGGCCGACGCGTTCACCGCGAGAGCGGCCCGGCGGGCCGGCGACGAGGTGGTCGAGCCCGTCCCGGCCGAGCCCGGACGATGGGTGGGTGACGTGCAGTGGCAGGTCACCGTGCGGGTGCTGGAGCCCCCGATGACGCCGGCGTTCGACGCGCGCATCGCCTGGTTGCACGAGCTGGCCGACGCGCACGCCGGCCACCTCGGCGGCTGGGAAGCCTGAGCGGTTCCTGTCGTACCCGCGGGGTAGCTTGCGCAGCAGGGCAGCACACCCACAGGAACGGGAGGGCGACATGGCCACCAGGGACACCGGCGGGCAGCAGAAGGCCACGCGGTCACGGGAGGAGACCGAGGAGGTCGAGGCCCCGGTCGACGCCGAGGGCGCCGAGCGCCGCGAGAAGATGAGCGCCGACGTCGACGACATCCTCGACGAGATCGACGGGGTGCTCGAGTCGAACGCCGAGGAGTTCATCAAGGGGTACGTCCAGAAAGGGGGGGAGTGATCAAGATCATTCCGGTCTGGGTCGCCGCCCGTGGACACCAAATACTGCCGCGATTGCGGCGCGGAACGTCCGGTATCTGAGTTCAGTCGCAACAGGAACTCGAAGGACGGTTTGGCCTTCTACTGCATCACGCACGCCCGTCAGCGGCATGCGGCCAGTCGGGACAGCCGGAATGGTCCACCACGTCACCGTCACCCCCGGGACAGAGCTGTCCCGGACGGCTACAAGTGGTGCCCTGACTGCGACACCGTTCGACCGTGGTCGGACTTCGGGCGGAACGCTCGGAGCAAGAACGATCGAGCGACCTATTGCAAGCCCTGCCACAACGCACGTGGGCGAGCCGCGCTCGACAAGGCAGGTGGTGCGCGGTCCTACCATCTACGGAGGCGTTACGGCATCACGGCTGCTGAGGCGGACGAGATGTTCCAGGCGCAGGCAGGGGTGTGTGCGATCTGCCGGTCAGCACCGGCCGTGCACGTCGACCACGACCACGCGACCGGCGCGGTCCGCGAGCTGCTGTGCTTCAACTGCAACGGTGGCCTTGGCCAGTTCCGCGACGACCCGGTCGTCCTGCTGGCCGCCGTCACCTACCTCGAGAAGCACGGGTCCACGCCGGTGACCACAGCAGGAACCCCGGCGCCGGGCTGCGCGGCGACACCGCGACTAGGGTCGGATCGACGAGACCGACGGGGCCCCGCCCCGGTCGGCGCAGCACCGACCGGCCCGCTCCCGGGTCGGTCGACGAGCACAGTGCCGGCCCCGACGGGCCGGCGGAGGAGGCGCACGGGTGAGCGAGCAGATCGCCGGACGGAGCGGGTTCACCCCCGCCTACCTGGACCGGGTGGGGTCCTCGTTCACCGACTTCCTCGGCGCCACCGCGCCCGACCTCCTGCCCGGCCGCCGGTCGGCCCCGGCCGCGCCGGTCGGCGACCTCGCCCCGCACGGCACGACCATCGTGGCCGCCACCTTCGACGGTGGCGTCCTCATGGGCGGGGACCGGCGGGCCACCATGGGCAACCTCATCTCCAGCCGCGACATCGAGAAGGTCTACGCGGCCGACTCCTGGTCGGTGATCGGCATCGCGGGTGCGGCCGGCATCGCCATCGAGATGGTGCGGCTCTACCAGGTCGAGCTCGAGCACTACGAGAAGATCGAGGGGATGACGCTGTCCCTCGACGGCAAGGCCAACCGGCTGGCCGCGATGATCCGCGGCAACCTCGGGGCGGCCATGCAGGGGCTGGCCGTGGTGCCGTTGTTCGCCGGCTACGACCTCGACGCGGTCCCCGGCACCAGCCCGGGCCGCATCTTCAGCTACGACGTCACCGGCGGCAACTACGAGGAGCGCGGCTACGCCTCCGTCGGCTCGGGCTCCCTGTTCGCCCGCGGGTCGCTGAAGAAGACCTGGCGCCCCGGCCTGTCGGCAGAGGCCGCCACCCGCAGCCTGGTCGAGGCCCTCTACGACGCCGCCGACGACGACTCCGCCACCGGCGGCCCCGACGCCGTCCGCCGGCTGTACCCGATCCTCTACCGGGTCGACGCCGAGGGCGCCGTCCGGCTGCCCGACAGCGAGGTGGCCGCGGTGGCCGCCGACATCACCGCCGAGCGGTCCGCCGGGCCCGAGAACCGGGAGGCCTGAGCCATGACCATGCCGTACTACGCCTCCGCCGAGCAGGTCATGCGCGACCGCTCGGAGTACGCCCGCAAGGGCATCTCCCGCGGCCGCAGCGTCGCCGTGCTGACCTGCGCCGACGGTGTGCTGCTCATCGCCGAGAACCCCAGCTCGACCCTGCACAAGGTGGGCGAGATCTACGACCGCATCGGCTTCGCCGCCGTCGGGCGCTACTCCGAGTTCGAGAGCTTGCGGGTGGCCGGCGTGCGGCTGGCCGACGTCCGGGGTTACTCGTACAACCGGCGCGACGTCACCGGCCGCGTCGTGGCCAACGCCTATGCCCAGACGCTGGGCTCGATCTTCACCGAGCAGATGAAGCCCTTCGAGGTCGAGCTGTGCGTCGCCGAGGTGGGCACCAGCCCCGAGACCGACCAGCTCTACCGCCTCACCTTCGACGGCTCGGTGGTGGACGAGCCCGACTTCGTCGTCATGGGCGGCCAGGCCGACGCGGTCAGCACCCATCTGCGCGAGCACTTCCGGCCCGGGCTGGCGTTGCGTGAGGCGCTGGCCGTCGGCGTCGCTGCTCTCTCGGCGGTCAGCTCGTCCACCCAGGCCAACGGCGGCGCCCACAGCAGCCTCCCGGCCGAGCAGCTCGAGGTCGCCGTCCTGGACCGGGAGCGCCCCAAGCGCACCTTCCGGCGGATCACCGGTGCTGCCCTGCGCGCCCTGCTCGGCGACGGCCAGCCGGCCGTCGGCGCCCCGGGACAGGCCGAGGGGATCGACGACGACGCCGCCCACCTGCCCAGCAGTCCCGCCCCGGGCACCCCGCCCGGCCTCGGTGACCCGGGTGCCCCCGACACCGCCGGCGGCACGGCCCCCGACACGGCCCCCGACACCGCGGGTGGTGCGGATCCGGACGCCGCCGGCGACCCGGCCCCCGAGCCCGGCGAACCGGCCTAGGCTCGTCGGCGTGGACCGCAGGATCTTCGGCATCGAGACCGAGTACGGCGTCACGTGCACCTTCGAGGGGCAGCGCCGGCTCTCGCCCGACGAGGTCGCCCGCTACCTGTTCCGCCGGGTGGTGTCCTGGGGCCGCAGCTCCAACGTTTTCCTGCGCAACGGTGCCCGCCTCTACCTCGACGTCGGCAGCCACCCCGAGTACGCGACCGCCGAGTGCGACGACCTGACCGAGCTCGTCGTCCACGACAAGGCCGGCGAACGGATCCTCGAGGGCCTGCTGGTCGACGCCGAGCAGCGGCTGGCCGACGAGGGCGTGACGGGCGACATCTACCTGTTCAAGAACAACACCGACTCCGCCGGCAACAGCTACGGCTGCCACGAGAACTACCTCGTCGGCCGGCAGGGCGAGTTCTCCCGGCTGGCCGACGTGCTGATCCCGTTCCTGGTGACCCGGCAGATCGTCTGCGGCGCCGGCAAGGTGCTGCAGACCCCGCGGGGAGCCGTCTACTGCGTCAGCCAGCGCGCCGAGCACATCTGGGAGGGCGTGTCCTCGGCGACCACCCGGTCCCGGCCGATCATCAACACCCGCGACGAACCGCACGCCGACGCCGAGCGCTACCGACGGCTGCACGTCATCGTCGGGGACTCCAACATGAGCGAGACCACCACCCTGCTCAAGGTGGCCATCACCGACCTCGTGCTGCGCATGGTCGAGGACGGCGTCCCGGTGCGGGACATGACCCTGGAGAACCCGATCCGGGCCATCCGCGAGATCAGCCACGACCTCACCGGGCGGCGGCAGGTGCGGCTGGCCAACGGCCGCGAGATGTCGGCGCTGGAGATCCAGACCGAGTACCACGACCGAGCCGCCGAGTACGTCGACCGCGAGGGCCTCGGCCCGGTGCACCGGCAGATGCTCGAGCTGTGGGGTCGCACGCTCAAGGCCGTCGACACCGGCGACCACTCGCTGGTCGACCGCGAGGTCGACTGGGCGATCAAGCAGTCGCTCATCGAGCGCTACCGCGCCAAGCACGACCTGTCGCTGTCCTCGGCCCGGGTGGCCCAGCTCGACCTGGCCTACCACGACATCCGCCGCGGGCGGGGCCTGTACTACCTGCTCGAGCGCGCCGGGCACGTCGAGCGCACCACCCACGACCCCCGGGTGTTCGAGGCCAAGAACGTGCCCCCGCAGACCACCCGGGCCAAGCTGCGCGGCGACTTCATCCGCAAGGCGCAGGAGAAGCGACGCGACTTCACGGTCGACTGGGTGCACCTCAAGCTCAACGACCAGGCCCAGCGCACCGTGCTGTGCAAGGACCCCTTCAAGTCCGTCGACGAACGGGTGGAGAAGCTGCTCAACTCGATGTGAGGCGAGGCCGGTGGTGATCGACGTCCGCGTCAGCGACCTGCTGGACGGTCCGCGGGGTCGCCGCGTGTGCCTGGCGCTGGCGTTCGGCGGGCAGGGCTGGTCCTGGCCCTCGCGCCCGCGGGCCGACCAGTGGTCCGCGCTGGCCACCGCCATGGGTTCGGTCCGCGACCACTGGGTCTCCGCGGACCTGGTCGAGGACGAGGTGGGGTGGCCGGCAGCCAGGACCTGGCCCGTGCAGGTCCGACCCGGGGCGCGGGTGCTGGAGATCCGCGGCGCCATCGACTGGACGGCGCTGGTCGCCCGGCACCCGCTAGACGTCACCGCGTCCTGCCGGCACGACTGGTTCCGGTGCACCGGCCGGGTGGGGGACTGGCTCCTGCCCGACTGGGGTTCGGTCGCCGCCGAGGTGGATGCCGTGCACGTGCCCGTCGGTGCGTGGCTGGCCCTCGCCGGTCGGCCCCTGGACGTCACGGGCACCCGGGCGGCGACGGTCCTCACCGGATGGGACCCCGACACCACGTGGTGGCTGACCGACGTCGTCGAGTCGGGTGACCCGACCGACTGGGTGCGCACCGGGGGAGGACCCGCCCGACCGGTGGCGCTCGGTCTGAGCCGGAGCGGGGCCGCAGCCCCGAGGACCGGCCGGGGGTCCGGTCAGACCAGCGACGCGGCGTACCTCCCGGCGCAGGCTGCGGCCAGGAAGTAGGCGTGGTCGGCGTCCAGCCCGCGGCCCATCGTCGACAGGCCCACGGGCAGTGCCCGCAGGGCGTCGTCCAAACCCTCGACCTCGACCTCGACCACAGGGTTGCGGTCAGGTTGGCCGGCGAGGTCCTCCGCGACCTGGCGCTCGAGCTCGTCGGGCAGCTCCGCCGGCACCGGCAGCACCACCCCGCCCAGCGCCACCCGGCCGAACGCGGTCAGGGAGTGGTGGGACACCCCGCGGTGCCGGGGGCGCGGGTCGGCGTCGGAGATCCGCAGCGCGCCGACGGCCCGCCCACCGAGGACGTGCGCGGCGTTGCACGCCTCGCCCGCGGCCACCCCCGAGAAGCCCCACGGCGTCCCGGTGCCCAGGTTGCCCGGGCCCTGCGCGACCACGGCCACGTCGGCGGAGAGCACGTGCCGCGCGGCCAGCAGACCGGTGTGCACCGTGACCGCCTCGAGGTCCCCGCCGAACGCCTGGCCGACCGTCACCACCCCGGCCAGCTGGTCGGCCAGGCCGTCGAGGGTGCGCGAGAAGGCCGCCGGGAGCGCCCCGCCGTCGGTCATCACGTAGGCCACCCGCAGGGCCGGGCCGTCGGCACGCACGCCGGCCAGCACCGCCGGCAGCGCGGAGTGCAGGTCGGCCACCACCACCGGCATGCCGCCCAGGTCCTCGGCCTCGGCGATGACGGCGTGGTGCGGGGTCTCCTGCTCGTCGACCCCCTGCACGGTCACCTGCAGGCCGGTGTAGCGGCCCTTGACCAGGTGCCCGGGGCCGCGGGGGTCCGGCGGCAGCCGGTCCGGGAACGCCACCACCAGCGCGTAGCCCCCCGTCCCCAACCGCTGCGCCCAGGCCGTCGTGTTGAGCAGCACGGCGTCGCCCACCTCGGGGGTGCCCACGACCGACGGGTGGGCCAGCGCCCGCAGGGCACCGTCCCCGGGCACCTCGACCTCGAGCTCCACGGAGTCGCGCCACGTGCGACCCAGGGCGGTCACCGTCCCGCGCCGCCAGCGGATCCGGGACTCGGGGACCTGTGCACTCACCCGACCCAACCTAGGCGACGCACTAGCCTGGGAGCCGTGTCGGCCAAGCGTGCGGAGAGACTGGTCAACCTCGTCTTCGCCCTCCTGGGGACCCGCCAGTTCGTCACCGCCGAGCGCATCCGGGTCACCGTGCCCGGCTACGAGCCCGCCGACGGCACCGAGCGCGCCGACGAGGCCTTCAAGCGCATGTTCGAGCGCGACAAGTCCGACCTGCGCGAGCTCGGGGTCCCGCTGGAGACCGGCCGCACCAGCATGTTCGACCCCGACGAGGGCTACCGCATCGCCCGCTCGGCCTACGAGCTCCCCGAGATCACCCTCACCGGCGACGAGGCGGCCGCCGTGGGCCTGGCGCTGCGCCTGTGGCAGTCCGCCCAGCTCGGTGGGGCCGCGCAGGGTGCGCTGGTCAAGCTGCGGGCCGCCGGCGTGGACGTGGACGCCGCCCTGCCGCTGCAACCACGACTGGACGCCGGTGAACCGGCCTTCGACGCCTGCTACACCGCCGCCCGCGACCGTCGCCTGCTCACCTTCACCTACACCCGCCCCGACGAGGACGCCGGCGCCAGGCGTCGGGTGCAGCCGTGGGGCGTGGTGTCCTGGCACGGCCGCTGGTACCTCGTCGGCCACGACCTCGACCGCGGCGCCACCCGGGTGTTCCGGCTGTCCCGGGTCACCGGCACCCCCCGTGCCAGCGGGCCGCCCGGCGCGTTCACGCCACCCCCCGACGTCGACCTCGCCGCCGTCGTGGCGCGGCAGGTGGGTCGTCCCGAGCACGTCGTCGTCCTGACCGCCCGTCCGGGCACCGCGGTGGGGCTGCGCCGGCGGGCGACCGCCCTCGGCACCGACGCCGCCGGGGACGACCGGCTGGAGATCCGCACGACCGAGCCCTGGGCGCTGGCCGACGAGGTCGCCGCCCACGGGCCCGACGTGCTGGTGGAGAGCCCCCCGGAGCTGCGGGCAGCGGTCGTCGAGCGGCTCACCCGCCTGGCCGGCACCCGATGAGCGCACCGACCACCGACCGGATGACCCGCCTGCTCGCCCTGGTGCCCTACCTGGAGGCCCGCCCCGGTGGGGTGCGGCTGGCCGACGCGGCGCGCGACTTCGGCATCTCCGAGGGCCAGCTGCAGAAGGACCTCGAGCTCTTGTGGGTGTGCGGGTTGCCCGGCCACGGACCCGGGGACCTGGTGGACCTGTCGTTCGAGGGCGACCGGGTGCGGGTCACCGACACCGCCGGGCTGGCCCGGCCGCTCCGGTTGGCCACCGACGAGGCCGTCGCGCTCGTGGTGGCGCTGCGTGCGCTGCTCGACCTGCCCGGGCTGGCCGAGACCGACGCGGTCAGCAGGGCGCTGGTCAAGGTCTCGGCCGCGGCCGGCGAGCCGGTGGACCTGGCCGGGGCGGTGTCGGTGTCGATCGACGCCCGCGAGCAGGTCCTGGCCGTCGTCCGGCGAGCACTGGAGACCGGTCGCGCCCTGCACCTGCACTACTACGTGCCCAGCCGCGACGAGCGCACCGAGCGCACCGTCCACCCGATGCGGTTGCTGCTCGTCGAGGGCCACTGGTACCTCGAGGCCTGGTGCCGGCGGGTCGAGGGCACCCGGCTGTTCCGGCTGGACCGCATCGACGACCTCACCGTGCTCGACGAGGCCGCCGCCCCGCCCGAGCAGGCCCGGCCGCGAGACCTCGACGACGGCCTGTACCAGCCGGGGGAGGACCAGCCGCTGGTCCGGCTGCGGCTGGACCGCAGTGCCCGCTGGGTCGCCGACTACTACCCGGTGGAACAGTCGGTGCCGGTCGAGGACCCGCCCGGCGGACTGGTCGTCGACGTCCGCACCGCCGACCCCGGCTGGGCGCGGCGGCTGGTCGCCTCCCTCGGCGGGGCCGCCCAGGTCGAGGACCCACCCGAGCTGGCCGAGGAGATCGCGGCCGCGGCCCGCGCCGCGCTCGCCCGGTACACCGCCTGAGGCAGGCCGGTCCGGGCCGGTCCGTCGGTGCAGGCGGCTAGGGTCGCCGTGTGCTGCTCATCGTGCTCGGCGTCGTCGTGCTGCTGGCCCTCGTCGTCCTGGGGGCCCTCGGCTACGCGCTCGTCGGCGCGCTGGGCCGGCTGACCCGCGAGATGACGGCCCTCCAGGACGAGGTCGTCCCGGTCGCCACGCAGCTGCAGGCGGCGCTCGCCACGGCGGCGGAGAGCCGCCGGCCCGGCGCCGACGCGTAGCCTGGTCACCGCCCCACCCGACCCTCCGGAGGACCCGATGAGCCTCGGCCCGCTCGAGATCGGCCTGATCATCCTGGCCGTCCTGCTCCTGTTCGGCTACAAGAAGCTGCCCGACGCCTCCCGGTCGCTGGGCCGCTCGATGCGCATCTTCAAGGGCGAGATGAAGGGCATGAAGGACGACGACGTCCGCGCCAAGGACGAGGCCACCACGGTCCGGGGCCAGCTGGCCCCGCCGGTGGCCCCCGCGGCCACGCCGGCCGAGCCGGACTACGAGGCCGAGGCCCGCGCGGCCGAGGCACGCGCGGCCGAGGCGCGGGCGCGCGCCGACGCCGCGCGCCCGGGCAGCACCCCGCTCGACGGCACCCGCTGATCCCGGCGGGTCGCCGGGCGTGAGCACCACCGGGACGAGCTGGGCCCGTCCGCGGCGCCGGAAGCGGCCGCCGCGCGACGCAGCGGCCACCATGACGCTCATCGCGCACCTGCGGGAGCTGCGCAACCGCATCGCGGTGGCCCTGCTGTTCATCCTCATCGGCACCGCGATCGCCTTCTGGTGGTACGACCACGGCCTGGGTCAGTTCATCCGGGCGCCGTACTGCTCGATCCCCTCCGACGACCGTGCACTCGGCACGGGCGGCACCGTGGGGGATTGCAAGCTGTTGGTCACCGACGTGTTCGGCGGTGCGCTGATCCGCTTGAAGATTGCCTTCATCGCCGGCGTGGTGCTGTCCGCGCCCTTCTGGCTCTGGCAGATCTGGGCATTCCTGACGCCCGGTCTGAAGACCAACGAGAAGCGCTACGGGCTCGGCTTCGTCGCGGCTGCGAGCACGCTGTTCGCCCTCGGCGCTGCGCTGGCCTACATCTCGCTCCAGGCCGGACTGACCTTGCTGCTGGGCCTGGCGGGTGACAACGTCGCCATCGCCCTCACCGCCCAGGACTACATCGGCTTCGTCATCTCCATCCTGCTCGCTTTCGGTGTCTCCTTCGAGCTCCCGCTCATCGCCATCGCCCTCAACCTGGTCGGGGTGCTGTCCTACGCCGCGCTGGCCAAGGCACGCCGGTGGATCTTCTTCCTCACCATCGTGTTCGCCGCGTTCATCACACCCACCCAGGACCCGTTCACCATGCTGCTCATGGCGCTGCCCATGTGCGTGCTGTTCGAGGTCGCCATCCAGATCGCGCGGGTCGTGGACAGGCGCCGGGCCCGCCGCGACGGCACGGCCGGGTACGCCGACCTCGACGACGACGAGGCGTCCCCCCTGGACGCCCGCCCCTCCGCGCTCGGCACCCACCCCTCCGCGCTGGACACCTCCTCGGGGCCGGGCAGCTCCCCGGCGACCCGCCGCGGCAGCTGACCCGGGGTGCGCGTCGCCCTGCTGGTCAACGCGGCGGCGGGCCGGGGCCGCGCCCGGTCGGTGGCCGTGGCCGTCACCGACCGGCTGCGGGCCGGCGGCGTGGAGGTCGAGCCGCTGGTCGCCACCGACCGGTCGGTCGCCGAGGCCGCGGTCGCCGGGGTGCGCGACCGGGTCGACGCCGTGGCCGCGCTGGGCGGGGACGGCGTGGCGCACGCGGCCGTCCAGGGGCTGGCCGGCAGCGGTACCCCGCTCGCGGTCCTGCCCGCGGGCACCGGCAACGACCTGGCCCTCGCGCTGGGCGTGCCGCCCGACCCCCGCGCGGCGGCCGACGCCGCGGTCGCCGACCTCGGGGCGGGTACCGGCCGGTCGGTGGACCTCGTGCGCAGCACCTCGGCCGCGGGGGACCGGTGGTGGGCGACGGTGCTGTGCTGCGGCTTCGACTCCGCGGTGAGCGACCGGGTGAACCGGCTGCGCTGGCCGCGCGGCCCGCGTCGCTACGACCTGGCCATCGCCCTCGAGCTGGCCCGCCTGCGGCCCCGCACGGTGCAGCTGACCCTCGACGGGGTCACCACCGACCACGACGTCACGCTGGTCGCCGTCGGCAACACCCCCTTCTACGGCGGCGGCCTGCGGATCTGCCCGGGGGCCGACCCCGCCGACGGGCTGCTCGACGTCACCGTGGTGGGCCCCGTCGGCCGCCGCGAGCTGGTCCGCACCCGGCCGCGGCTGGCCAGCGGCACCCACGTCGACCACCCGGCGGTGCAGGTGGCGCGGGCCCGCGAGGTGCGGCTCGACAGTGCCGAGCCGCTCACCACCTGGGCCGACGGGGAGCTCGTGGGGCCGGTGCCGGTGCGCGCGGCGGTCGTGCCGGCGTCCCTCGTGGTGCTGGGCGGCGCCCGGCGCTGACCCGGCGCCGTGTCGGTGGGCCGCCTTACGGTGGGGGCATGCTCGACACCGGGGACCTCAGCCCTGCCGAGCGGTACGCGGCCTCGCGCCGCCGGGGCCGCTTCCCGCTGCTGTCGGACTTCGTGCTCGACCTCGGCTTCACCCTCGATCCATTCCAGCAGGAGGCGTGCGAGGCGCTCGAGGGCGGGTCAGGCGTGCTGGTCTGCGCACCCACCGGGGCCGGGAAGACGGTGGTCGGCGAGTTCGCCGTCCACAAGGCCCTGTCGGAGGGGCGCAAGGCGTTCTACACAACGCCGATCAAGGCGCTGTCCAACCAGAAGTTCGCCGACCTGGTCGACCGGTACGGCCCCGAGCGGGTGGGCCTGCTCACCGGCGACAACGCGGTCAACGGCGATGCCCCTGTCGTGGTCATGACCACCGAGGTGCTGCGCAACATGCTCTACGCCGACGCCCCGGCGCTGCGCGGGCTGGGCTACGTCGTGATGGACGAGGTGCACTACCTGGCCGACCGGTTCCGCGGCGCGGTGTGGGAGGAGGTGATCATCCACCTGCCCGACGACGTCGCCCTGGTGTCGCTGTCGGCGACGGTGAGCAACGCCGAGGAGTTCGCCGACTGGCTGGTCACCGTCCGCGGCGACACCCGGGTGGTGGTCAGCGAGGTGCGGCCCATCCCGCTGTGGCAGCACATGCTCGTCGGCGGACGCGTGTTCGACCTGTTCGCACTGCGTCCCGGGGCCCACCTGGCCGGCGACGTGCAGCTGTCGGCCCGGCAGCGCGGCGCGGCCGTGGTCGACCCGGAGCTGGTGCGCTACGTCAAGGAGCAGGAGCGGCGGCTGGACTCCTGGCACGGCGGGTCGAGCCGTCGCACCCGCGACCGCTACGAGCACCGCCCGCGCTGGACCCCACCCGGCCGCGCCGAGGTGCTCACCCGCCTCGACGCCGGCGGCCTGCTGCCGGCCATCACCTTCGTGTTCAGCCGCAAGGGGTGCGACGCCGCGGTCGAGCAGTGCCTGCGCGCCGGTCTGCGGCTCACCGACGAGGGGGAACGGGCCGACATCGCCGAGGTGGTCGACCGGCACACCGGGTCCCTGCACGAGGCCGACCTGCAGGTGCTGGGCTTCTGGGAGTGGCGCGAGGGCCTGCTCGCCGGGCTGGCGGCCCACCACGCCGGACTGGTCCCCGCGTTCAAGGAGGCCGTCGAGGAGTGCTTCGTGCGCGGGCTGGTCAAGGCCGTGTTCGCCACCGAGACCTTGGCGCTGGGCATCAACATGCCCGCCCGCACCGTGGTCCTCGAGAAGCTCACCAAGTGGAACGGCGAGGCCCACGTCGACGTCACGCCGGGGGAGTACACCCAGCTCACCGGTCGGGCGGGGCGCCGCGGCATCGACGTCGAGGGGCACGCCGCCGTCGTCTGGTCACCCGGCGTCGACCCGGCGACCGTCGCCGGCCTGGCCAGCACGCGCACCTACCCCCTGCGCTCCTCGTTCCGGCCCAGCTACAACATGGCCGTCAACCTGGTCGGCTCCTACGGCCGCGAGCGCGCGCGAGAGCTGCTGGCGTCGTCGTTCGCCCAGTTCCAGGCCGACCGGTCGGTGGTCGGGCTGGCCCGCCAGGCGTCCCGCAACGAGGAGGACGCGGCCCGGCTGGAGGCGGCCGTGCCGGCAGACCGGGGCGACGTCGTCGGCTACGCCCGATTGCGGGCCGAGATCTCCGACCGCGAGAAGGCCCTCTCCCGCGACACCGCTGCCCGCCGGCGGCGGGAGGCCACCGAGACGCTGCTGGCGTTGCGCACCGGCGACGTGATCCGGGTCCCGTCCGGACGGCGGCAGGGGTTGGCCGTCGTCCTGGACCCGGGGGTCGACGAGCTGGCCGACCCTCGCCCCCTGGTGCTGACCGAGGACCGGTGGGCCGGGCGGCTGGGCCCGCTGGACTTCCCGAGCCCGGTCGACGCCCTGGCCCGCGTGCGGGTGCCGAAGAACTTCAACCACCGCAGCCCGCACGCCCGGCGCGAGCTGGCGGCCGTCCTGCGCGAGGCGCGCCGGGAGAACGAGCTCGGGGCGCGCCGCACCAGGACGCGCTCGGGCGCCGAGGACGACCCGGTGCTGGAGGACCTCCGCCACGCCCTGCGCCGTCACCCGGTGCACGCCCTGCCCGACCGGGAGGACCTCGTGCGCAGCGCCCACACCTGGCTGCGCGCCCGGCGCGACGCCGAGCGGGTGCGTGCCGAGATGGCCGAGCGCACCGGTTCCCTCACGCGCCAGTTCGACCGCACGTGCGACGTCCTCGAGCAGTTGGGCTACCTGGTGCCCGCCGCCCCCTCGGCAGCGGACGCCGCCGGCGAGGGCCCGCACCCGGCCACAGAGGCGCCGGTGGTCACCGCGGCCGGGCGGCAGCTGTCCCGCATCTGGTCCGAGGCCGACCTGTTGACCGCCGAGTGCCTGCGAGCCGGTGTCTTCGACGGGCTCGACGCCCCCGGTCTGGCCGCCTGCGCCTCCGCGCTGGTGTTCGAGGCCCGCCGCGACGGCCCTGGCCAACCGCCCGTGCCGTCCGGGCCGGTGAGCGCCGCGCTCGCCGCGATGCGCCGGGTGCACGCCGACCTGCACGGGGTCGAGCTCGACCACGGCGTGCGGCCCGGCCGCGACCTCGACCTCGGCTTCGTCTGGGCCGCGCACCGGTGGGCCGACGGCCAGACGCTGGACCGCGTGCTGGCCGGCGCCGAGCAGGCAGGGGTCGAGCTGTCCGGCGGGGACTTCGTGCGGTGGGCGCGGCAGCTGGTCGACCTGCTCGACCAGCTGGCCAAGGTCGCCGACGGCGCGGTGGCGCGCACCGCGCGGAGCGCCGTCGAACGCGTCCGCCGCGGTGTCGTGGCCGTCGCGGTCAGCGGCTGACACCGGGGCCCGGCGTCCGACTGGGGATGCCGAGCCCGGTGGTGGAGAATCGGCCCGGCCCGTTGCCGGGTGCCTGCGCGGGCCCGGCCCGCCACGACGAGGGAGCGACGATGACCAACCCGCCGCAGGGTGGCGACCAGCACGACCCCGAGCGCACGCAGGACGGCGAGCAGCCCGCGACCGGGGGCCGGGACCCGGGCAACCCGGACAGCACCCGGCTCATCCCCCTCCGGCAACCCGAGGAGTCGACGGGGTCGTCGGCCGTCAGCGGTTCGGGGTGGGGCCAGCAGGACGGTGCGCGTGAGGGCAGCAGCGAGCAGGGGAGCGGGGCGGGGCCGTCGGCGCCGTCCGCCAGCTCGGGCTCGGCCGGGGGGCCGCCCGCGTGGGGTGCGCCCACCGCCGGCGGACAGTCGCCGTCGTGGTCCTCCGGGGGCGACCAGTCGGGCACGTCGTCCGCTCGCCCGTGGGGCCAGGGTGGCCAGGGTGCTCAGCAGGGCGGGTACGGGCAGCAGGGCCAGTACGGCCAGCCGGGTCAGTACGGCCAGTCAGGCCAGCAGGGCCAGTACGGCCAGCCGGGTCAGTACGGCCAGTCAGGCCAGCAGGGCCAGTACGGCCAGGCCGCCGGCGGGCAGCAGGGCCAGCACGGCCAGGGCGGGTACGGCCAGAGCGGGTACGGCCAGCAGGGCCAGTACGGCCAGCCTGGTCAGTACGGCCAGGAGCAGTACGGCCAGCCCGGTCAGTACGGACAGGGGCAGCCCGGTCAGTACGGGCAGCAGGGCCAGTACGGGCAGGGCGGGTACGGGCAGCAGGGCCAGTACGGCCAGGGCGGGTACGGGCAGCAGGGCCAGTACGGGCAGGGCGGGTACGGGCAGCAGGGCCAGTACGGCCAGGGCGGGTACGGGCAGCAGGGCCAGAACGGGCAGCAGGGTCAGGGCGGCTTCGGCCAGCCCGCGACCCCCGCCAAGCCCAAGCGCACCGGGCTCATCATCGGTCTGGCCGTCCTCGGCGTCCTGGTCATCGCCGCCGCGATCGTCTTGCCGATGGTGCTCGGCGGCACGACCCTGGACCCGCAGGCCGTGCAGCGCGACGTCGCCGCCCAGTTCGAGGAGCGGGAGAACGTCTCCCTCGACCTCACCTGCGACGAGGACATGGCCGTCGACGTCGACGCCACCTACACCTGCCGCGGGACCACGGGCGACGACGAGGACGTCACCATCACCATCCGGGTCACCGACGACGACGGGGCCTACGAGTGGTCCGAGTGACCGGTCCGGTCGCCGGACCTCACCAGCCCAGCGCTGCGGACAGGCGGGCCACGGAGGTCTGCAGGCCGTAGCGCTCGGCGAGGGCCGCCAGGGCGTCGGCGTCGGCCGGCGCCGTGGGGAGGTGCCCCTCGACGGGAGGCAGGTCGATGTCGCGGACGACCTCCACCACTGCGGGCGCCACGTCGAGGTAGGCGCTGGCCTCGTGGAGCTTGCGCAGCACCGACGCGGTCAGGGGTGCCTTCGGGACGGCGGTCCGCGCCGCGGCCTCGCGGATGCCGGCCAACGACCCGAAGGCCGTGACGAGGGCGGCCGCGGTCTTCTCGCCCACGCCCTTGACCCCGGGCAGGCCGTCGCTGGGGTCGCCGCGCAGCACGGCGAAGTCGGCGTAGGACCGGCCGGGCACGCCGTACTTCGCGGCCACCGCCGACTCGTCGACGAGGTCGAGGTCGCCGATCCCGCCGCGGGCGGTGTACAGCACCCGCACACCGCGGGCGTCGTCGACGAGCTGGAAGAGGTCGCGGTCACCGGTGACCACGTCGACGGGGCCGCGGGCCCGGGTGGCCAGGGTGCCGATGACGTCGTCGGCCTCGTACCCGGGCGCACCGACGCGGGCCAGGCCGGCGGCGGCCAGCACCTCGACGAGCACGGGCACCTGGGGACCGAGCTCGTCGGGCACCTCCTCGCCGCCGTCCGGGGACTGCCGGTGGGTCTTGTAGGAGGGGACGGCAGCGGTGCGGAAGGCCGGTCGCCAGTCGTCGTCCCAGCAGGCGACGAAGCGGTCGGGGCGGTGGGCCACGATCAGCCGCGAGGACATGTCCAGGAAGCCGCGGACGGCGTTGACCGGCTGGCCGTCGGGCGCGGTGACGCTGGTGGGCACCCCGTAGAAGGCGCGGAAGTACAGGCTCGCGGCGTCCAGCAGCATCGTCGTCACACCCGGGGACGGTAACGGCTCGGCAACGACCCGCACGGAACCGTCGTACCCCGTGGTTAGGGTGCCGGACGTGTCGACCAGCCGCGCCGAGACCGCCGACCGGCTGCGGCGTGCCCGCGAGGTCGCCGACGAGCTCGACCTCGACGCCGTCGTCGTCACCCCGGGTGCCGACCTCCGCTACCTGTGCGGCTACGCCGCGCACGCCCTGGAGCGGCTGACCGCCCTGGTCCTGCCCCGCCGGGGTGAGCCGTTGCTGGTGGTGCCCCGGCTCGAGGCGCCCGTCGTGGCTGCCTCGCCGGCCGGCGCCCTCGACCTGGAGCTCCTCGCCTGGGACGAGACCGACGACCCGTTCGCCCTCGTCGCCGGTGAGCTGCGCAGCCGGTTGGGCGCCGCCCCCACCACGCTGGCCGTGGGCGCCCGCACCTGGGCCGAGCACGCCCTGGGCCTGCAGCGTGCGGTCCCGGGTGCCCGGTTGGAGCTGGCCACCCCGGTCGTCGACCGGCTGCGCGCCGTCAAGTCGCCCGCCGAGGTCGCCGAGCTGGCCCTGGCGGGCGCCGCCATCGACCGGGTGCACGCCCGCATGGCCGAGTGGTTGCGGGTCGGCCGCACCGAGGCCGAGGTGGGGGCCGACATCGCCGCGGCGATCGTGGCCGAGGGCCACGTGGCCGTCGACTTCACCATCGTCGGTTCGGGGCCCAACGGCGCCAGCCCGCACCACGAGCTGTCCGACCGCGTGGTCGGCGCCGGCGACCTGGTGGTGGTCGACATCGGCGGCGAGCTGCCCAGCGGTTACCGCTCCGACTGCACCCGCACCTACGTGGTCGGGGCGCCGCCCGACCAGGAGACCGTCGACTGGTACGCGGTGCTGCAGGAGGCCCAGGCGGCCGCGTGCGCAGCAGTCCGTCCCGGCGTGACCGCCGAGGCCGTCGACGCGGCCGCCCGCGACGTCATCGCCGACGCCGGGTGGGGCGAGGCGTTCGTCCACCGCACCGGCCACGGCATCGGCCTGGACACCCACGAGGCGCCCTACATCGTGGCCGGGGCCAGCACCGTGCTGCAGCCGGGCATGGCCTTCTCCGTCGAGCCGGGCATCTACCTGCCCGGTCGGCACGGTGCCCGCATCGAGGACATCGTCGTCTGCACCGAGGACGGCGCGCGACTGCTGAACGGAGGACCCCGTGAGCTCGTCGAACTCCCGGGTTGACCCGCTGGCCGCCGAACCCGTCGACAAGCTCGAGCCCCGGGCCGACGTCGACCGCGCGCTGCTGGCCGCCCTGGCCCGCGACGGGCGCGCCAGCTACACCGAGCTGGCCACCCAGGTCGGGTTGTCGGTGTCGGCTGTCCACCAGCGGGTGCGCCGGTTGGAGCAACGGGGGGTCATCACCGGCTACGGGGCCCGGCTCGACCCGAAGGCCGTCGGTCTGCCCATGGTCGCGTTCGTCGCGATCACCCCGATCGACGTCGCCCAACCCGACGACGCCCCAGCCCGGTTGGCCCACCTCACCGCAATCGAGGCCTGCCACTCGGTGGCCGGGCCCGACAGCTACATGCTGAAGGTGCGGGTGGCCTCGCCCGACGCCCTGGAGGGCCTGCTCGCCCAGATCCGGTCTGCCGCCAACGTCACCACCCGCACGACCGTCGTGCTGTCGACCTTCTACGAGGACCGCCCGCCGGTCTGAGCGGCCCGCACCCGGCACGGCGCGTCGACAACGCGCCGAACGTGTGTTCGACTGGGTGCATGCGATGGGACGCCCAGCGGTTGGACCTCGAGGAGCCGGGCACGCTCCCCGGGCTGCCCACCGTGGCCGGGCTGCTGCGCAGCCTGCAGGTGCCGGAGTTCCCCGGCCTGACCCTGCACGAGGTCCGCGCCAAGTCCGCGCTCAACAAGGTCCCCGAGGGCTCGTCGATGCCGTTCGCCTACACGGTCAACACGTTCCGGGGATGCAGCCATTCGTGCATCTACTGCTTCGCCAGGAAGACCCATGAATGGCTCGAGCTCGATGCGGGGTCGGACTTCGACAGCCAGATCGTGGTCAAGACCAACGTCGCCGACGTGCTGCGCCGCGAGGTGTCCCGGCCGTCGTGGAAGCGCGAGCACGTCGCGCTGGGCACCAACACCGACCCCTACCAGCGCGCCGAGGGCCGGTACCGGCTCATGCCCGGGGTGATCGACGCCCTCGCCCGTTCCGGCACGCCGTTCTCGATCCTGACCAAGGGCACGCTCCTCACCCGCGACCTGCCGCTGCTGGCGGCGGCCGCGCGCGACGTGCCGATCGGGCTGGGGGTGTCCCTGGCCATCTGGGACGACGACCTGCACCGCAGCCTGGAGCCCGGGGTACCCACCCCCCGGGCCCGCCTGGAGCTGGTGCGGCGCATCGCCGACGCCGGGCTGCCGTGCGGGGTCTTCCTGGCCCCTGTGCTGCCCGGCCTGACCGACCAGCGCGACCACCTGGAGCAGGCGATCGCGGCGGTGGCCGAGGCCGGCGCCACCGGGGTCACCGTGCTGCCGCTGCACCTGCGCCCCGGTGCGCGGGAGTGGTTCACCGCCTGGCTGTCCCGCGAGCACCCGCGCCTGGTCGGCCGGTACCGCAGCCTCTACGGCCGGGGGGCCTACGTCCCGGCGGAGTACCGCGCGTGGCTGTCGGCCCGGGTGGCCCCGATCCTGGCCGCCCACGGGCTCGACCGGCACACCGGTGGCGCCGCCCGCGGCATCGAGGGCGGGCTGCCCGGCGACGAGTCGGCGAGCTTCCCGCACGGGTCGCTGCCCGACCGGGCCGCGGCCGTGCGGGCCCGGGCCGAGCCCGAGCAGCTGGCCCTCTGCTGATTCGACCCGGGCCCGGCACCGACGACCAACGGGTGGCCCGCCTGCCACCCGATTAGGGTCGGCGCCCATGCAGAGCCCGCGCTGGCGCGACGTCGTCCGCCGCGACCTGTTCGGCCCCGCACCCGACCCCCGCGACCGTCCCTACCGGCTGGTCATCCGGGTCGCCTTCGTGGTGTTCCAGCTGTTCGGCTTCCGCTTCGACATCCGCGGGACCGAGCACCTGCCGGCTCGCGGCGGGGCGGTGATCGCCAGCAACCACGTGAGCTACTTCGACTTCACCTACCTGGGTCTGGTCGCGCTGCCCCGGCACCGGCTCGTGCGGTTCATGGCGAAGGCATCGGTGTTCCACAACCGGGTCTCCGGCCCGTTCATGCGCGCCATGCGGCACATCCCGGTCGACCGCAGGGCCGGCGTCGCCGCCTTCGACGAGGCCGTCCGCGCACTCCGCGACGGCCAGGTGGTCGGGGTCTTCCCCGAGGCCACCATCTCCAGCTCCTTCACCGTCAAGGAGCTGAAGGCGGGGGTCGCCCGCATGGCGGTGCAGGCCGGCGTCCCGGTCGTCCCGGCCGCCGTCTGGGGCGGGCACCGCGTGGCGACCAAGAACCGGCGGGTGGTGCTGCGCCGCGGTGTACCGGTGACGGTCCTGCTGGGGGAGCCCCTGGTCCCCGAGCCGGGCGAGAAGCCGCAGGCGCTGCTGCGCCGCACGCGGGTGGCGATGGAGCAGCTGCTCGAGCAGGCACAGCGCAGCTACCCCGACGCCCCCGCGGGCGAGGAGGACCGGTGGTGGCTGCCGGCCCACCTCGGCGGCACCGCGCCGACGCCGGAGGAGGCGCACGAGCTGGACATCCACGACGTGCAGGGCACCGCGGTGAAGGTCGAGCGCACCCTCGTGCAGCGGGTGCGCCACCTGCTGGGCCCGTCGGTCAGTCGACGACGCAGGGCGCACTGAGCCGGAACGCCTCGCACTCCACCCCGTACCAGCGGGTGGTCCGCCCCAGCGGCTCCATGCCCAGCCGTCGGCACACCGCCACCGAGGGTTCGTTGCAGGGCCGGACGACGGCGTACACCTCGGGCAACCCGTCCTCGAAGGCGTGCTGCACCACCGCTGCGGCGGCCTCCGTGGCGTAGCCCCGACCCCAGCTGTCGGGGTGCAGGTGCCACCCCACCTCGAACTCGCCCACCCCACCCGGCAGCGGCTTGAACAGCACGGTGCCGGCCGGCGGGCCGCCCGCGAGTGGCTCCACCGCCCAGCAGCCGGCCCGGCGGTCGGCGGCGTGGACCTGCCCCCACCGCTCCACCAGGGCACGGACCCCACCCGACGGCGGCCCGGACAGGAACCGCAGCACCTCGGGTCGGCCGTAGAGGTCGGCCAGCCGGGCCAGGTCGTCGTCCGACGTCGTCCAGGCGCGGACGCGCAGGCGGTCGGTGCGCAGCAGCTCCACCGCTCCTGCCTACCGCAGGTTCAGCCCAGCTGCGCCACCGAGGTCGCCCGGGAGGCCGCCGCGGCGGCCTCGGCGGCCACCGGGTCGACCGACCGTCCGGCCCACCAGCGCTGCCCGCTCGCCGGCAGCGTGTGGATCGGGTCGTAGTAGGTGTACCGGCGGTCCAGCGCGGCCTCGTCGGTGCGCTCGATCCCGGTCCGGTAGTTCTTGGTCCAGTAGCTGATGCCGCGCTCGCGGTCGTACTCGGCGACCTGGTGCACCCAGCGCTTGCCGACGTAGGGCACGTCGCAGACGATCCGCGGGGTGGCGAAGCCGGGCAGGTAGCCCATGAGGTCGTGCTGCAGGGTCTGCGCCTGCGACAGCGGCACCCGCCAGTGCTCGGCCGACGGGATCATGTCGCACATGTAGAAGTAGTACGGCGTGACGCCGGCGCCGTCGAGGAGCGCGAAGCACAGGTCCAGCAGCTGGTCGGCGGTGTCGTTCACCCCGTGCAGCAGCACGCCCTGGTTGCGCACGTCGCGCACCCCCGCGGCCAGCATCGCCTGCGCCGCCTCGGCGACCAGCGGGGTCACCGACTGCGCGGCGTTGACGTGCGTGTGGACGGCGAGGGACACCCCGCGGGCCCGGGCAGTCGTGGCCAGCCGGGTCATCCCGGCGACGACGTCGTCCTGCAGCCAGTGCTGCGGCAGGCCCATGAGCGCCTTGGACGCGAGCCGGACGTCACGCACCGACTCGATCTCCAGCAGGCCGGAGACGAAGGCCTCCAGGTTCCGGAACGGCAGGTTGGCGACGTCGCCGCCGGAGACCACGACGTCGCGGACACCGGGCGTGCGGCGCAGGTAGCCCAGCATCTCGGCCTGCCGGTCGACCGGCTTGAGGTCGAACCTCAGCTTGGTGACCGCCGGCGTGGAGTTGCCGACGAGGTCCATCCGGGTGCAGTGACCGCAGTACTGGGGGCAGGTGGGCAGCAGCTCGGCGAGCACCTTGGTGGGGTAGCGGTGGGTGAGGCCCTCGACGGCCCACATCTCGTGCTCGTGCAGCGAGTCACGCGCGGCGTACGGGTGGCTGGCCGCGGCCCCGGGCAGCCGGTCGGAGGCCACGGGCAGCATGTAGCGGCGCACCGGGTCGGCCAGCATCGCCGCGGTGGTCGGCACGGCGTCCGGCACCATCGTGTTGAGCATCTGCGGGGGCAGCAGCAACGACATCGTGGCGCGGCCGGCCTGGTCGGCCTCGACGTCGGCGTAGAACGACTCGTCGAGCAGGTCGCCGTACACGCCGCGCAGCTGCCGCAGGTTCTTCACGCAGTTCACCCGCTGCCACTGCGCACTGCGCCACTGCTCGTCGGTGACGTCGACGAAGCCGGGCAGCCGCCGCCGGTCGGGTTCGACGAGCTCCCGGGCGGTGTACTCGTAGGGCTGCTCCAGCACGGCATCCTCCAACGACTTCTGAGTGCGACACCCGCACCCTACGGGAGATCGTTCGGCAAAACGTGATGTCTGCGATAGTTTCTCCAGCAGCGACCAGGAGGGACGACGTGACGACGGCAGTGCAGCGCGCGCTCGGGGTGCACCGGGTGCTGGCACCGGCCGGGGTGCTGCCCCAGGCCGCCCACCGGCTGGACCCCGACGCACCCACCGGGCGCGACGAGGTCCGCATCGACGTCGAGCGGCTCAACCTCGACGCGGCGTCCTTCCGCCAGCTCACCGAGGCCCACGGCGGCGACGGCGACGCCGTGCGCGCCGCGGTGCTGGGGATCGTCGCCGAGCGCGGCAAGATGCAGAACCCCGTCACCGGGTCGGGCGGCATGCTCATCGGCCGGGTCGCCGAGGTGGGGGAGGACTCCCCGCTCGGTCTCTCCGTCGGTCAGCGGGTGGCCACCCTGGTCTCGCTGACCCTGACCCCGCTGCGGATCACCGACGGCCTCGCCCGCTGGGACGGCCGCAGCGAGCAGGTGCCGGCGCGGGGCACCGCCGTCCTGTTCGCCCGGTCCATCGCCGCCGTGCTGCCCGACGACCTGCCGGAGGTCGTCGCCCTCGCCCTGCTGGACGTCTGCGGCGCCCCCGCCCTGGTCGAGCGGGTCGTCCGACGGGGCTCGTCGGTGGCGGTGCTGGGGGCCGCGGGCAAGTCCGGTTGCCTGTCGGCGGCCGCAGCCCGCGACGCGCACGCGCGACGGGTCGTGGGCGTGGTCCGGGACGACCGGGAGGCCGCGGCGCTGCGCGGCGCGGGGCTGGCGCACGAGGTCGTCGTGGCCGACGCCACCGACCCGCTCGCCGTCGCCGCAGCGGTGGGGGAGCCGGTCGACACCACCGTGGTGTGCGTCGACGTCCCCGGGGCCGAGCACGGCGCGGTCCTGGCGACGGCCGACGGCGGCACTGTGGTCTTCTTCGGGATGGCCACGTCGTTCCCGGCGGCGGCCCTGGGTGCGGAGGGGATGGCAGCGGACGTGCGGATGCTGATCGGGAACGGCTACACGCCGGGGCACGCCGCCCTGGCCCTGGACCTCTACCGGCGCAGCGCCGGGGTGCGCGCACTGGTCGACCCGCGCGTGCACGCATGAACCTGCTCGTCACCGGGGTCACCGTCGGCGACGCGCCGGGGCGGGCGGTGCACGTCGTCGACGGCGCCGTCGCCTGGGTCGGCCCGGCCGCCGACGCACCCGCCGCCGACCGCACCCGCGACGGCGGGGGAGCCCTGCTCACCCCGGCGTTCGTCGACGCCCACGTGCACGCCACCGCCACCGGTCTGGCGCTCACCGGCCTCGCCCTGCACGGCGCGGACAGCCTGCGGTCGGCGCTGGCCGCCGTCGCCGACCACGTCGCCGCGCAGCCCACCGGGACGGTGCTGGGCACCGGGTGGGACGAGACCGTCTGGCCCGAGGGCCGCGCGCTGACCCGGCACGACCTGGACGGCGTCGTCGGCGACCGGCCGGCCTACCTGGCCCGGGTCGACGTGCACTCGGCCACCGTCTCCACCGCCCTGCTCGACCGCATCCCCGGCATCACCGACCTGCCCGGCTTCGCCGCCGACGGCCAGCTGCGCCTGGACGCCCACCACGCCGCCCGGCAGGTCGCCTACGGCTCGGTGGACCCGGTGCAGCGGGCCACCGCGCAGCGCGCCACCCTCGACGCGGCCGCCGACCTGGGCATCGGCTGCGTCCACGAGATGGCCGGCCCCGAGGTGTCCGGCGCCGAGGACCTCGCCGGGCTGCTCGCCCTCGCCCGCGAGGTGCCCGGTCCGCAGGTGCTGGGGTGGTGGGGCGAGCTGGCCGAGCGCGGCGGGCTCGACGTCGTCGCCGAGCTCGGGCTGGCCGGCGCGGGTGGCGACCTGTTCTGCGACGGCGCCTTCGGCTCGCACACCGCCGCGCTCTCGACGCCCTACACCGACCGCCCGGAGACCTCCGGCGCGCTGCGGTTCGAGACCGGGCAGCTCGTCGAGCACGTGCGCGCCTGCACCGTCGCGGGCGTGCAGGCCGGGTTCCACGTCATCGGCGACGCCGCCGTCGACCAGGTGCTCGCCGCGGTCGCGCAGGTGGCCGACCAGCTGGGCCGCGCCGCCGTCCGGGCCTGCCGGCACCGGCTCGAGCACGTCGAGATGGTCTCGCCCGCGGCCATCACCGCGATGCGCTCCCTGGGGATGGTCGCCAGCGTGCAGCCGGCCTTCGACGCCGCCTGGGGCGGGGACGCCGGCATGTACGCCGAACGGCTGGGTGCCGAACGCGCGCTGGGGTGCAACCCGCTGGCCGACCTCTCCGACGCCGGGGTCGCCGTCGCGCTGGGCAGCGACGCCCCCGTCACCCCGCTCGACCCGTGGGGCGGGGTGCACGCCGCGGTGGACCACCGCACCCCCGGCGCCGGGATGCGCCCCTTCGACGCCTACGACGCCGCCACCCACGGCGGCTGGTACGCCGCCCGCGCCGAGCACCGCGACGGCCCGCTGGCCGTCGGCGCACCGGCCCACCTGGCGCTGTGGGCCACCGACCTGACCCTGTCCGGCGTGCTGGCCCAGCGCGCCCGCCCCGCCTGCACCGGCCTGCTCGTCGGTGGCCACGCCGTCCGAGGAGACCCGTGAGCGCCCGCCTGACCCTCGACCCGCACCTGGTCGCCCGTGCGCGCACGCTGGCCGAGCAGGCGGCCCAGCCGGTCATCGACCTCGCCGCACAGCACACCACCGTCTCGGTCGAGCGGGCCGTGCTGCGGCTGGCCGGCCTCGAGGGCACCGACCCGGTCACCGGCGAGGGCGAGATCCCCTGGGTCAACCGCGTGGTGGACGTCGTCCGCGACCAGGTGGGCCTCGAGCACGGCGTCGCGCTGCCGGTCTGGCACGCGGTCGCGTCCGGCTCCGCCGGCAGCCTGCAGGACGTGGCCGAGCAGGTGGGCGCGGGCACCGCCCGGTTCGAGGTCCCGGCCGGCGGCGACGAGGAACGCGCGCGGGAGGCCGCGCTGGCCGCGGTCGGGGCCGGCCTGGGCCGGGTGGACGCCGCCCGCCGCCGGCGGGAGGAGCTGGTGGCCACCCACGGCGACCCGCCCCGCCGTCCCTGGATCTACCTGATCGTGGCCACCGGCGACATCCACGAGGACATCCCGCAGGCCCAGGCCGCCGCCCGGGCCGGCGCCGACGTCATCGCCGTCATCCGCTCCACCGGCCAGTCGCTGCTGGACTACGTGCCCGAGGGCGCCACCCGCACGGGGTACGCCGGCACCTACGCCACCCAGGAGAACTTCCGGCTCATGCGGGCCGCCCTGGACGACGTCAGCGCCGAGCTCGGCCGCTACGTCCGGCTCACCAACTACGCCTCGGGGCTGTGCATGCCCGAGATCGCGGCGCTGGCCGGCCTGGAGCGGTTGGACATGATGCTCAACGACGCGATGTACGGGATCCTCTTCCGCGACATCAACCCGATCCGCACCTTCGTCGACCAGCGGTTCAGCCGCATGGTGCACGCCCGCGCCGGGATCATCATCAACACCGGCGAGGACAACTACCTCACCACCGCCGACGCCGTCGACGAGGCGCACACCGTCACCGTCAGCCAGCTGCTCAACGAGCGGTTCGCCCGCGAGGCCGGGCTCGAGGACTGGCAGCTGGGCCTGGGCCACGCCTTCGAGATCAACCCGACGGTCCCCGGGTCGTTCCGGCTGGAGCTGGCGCACGCGATGCTGGCCCGCTCGCTGTTCCCCGACGCGCCGCTGAAGTGGATGCCGCCGACCAAGCACATGACCGGCGACGTCTTCGGCGGCTACCTGCTCGACGGCTTCTTCAACCTGGCCGGGCTGCTCACCGACCAGTCGATCCTGCTGGTCGGCATGATGACCGAGGCCGTGGTCACCCCGTGGCTCTCCGACCGGGACCTCGCGCTGCGCAACGTCCGCTACGTGCTCGACGCCGCCGGCGGGCTGGAGGAGGACCTCGCCCCGCCGCCGGGCGGGTTCCTCGACACCCGTGCGCACACCGTGCTGGGCGAGGCCGTCGAGCTGCTGGAGCGCATCGCCGCCGACGGCCTGCTGCCCTCGATCGCCCAGGGCACCTTCGGCATCACCAAGCGCCCGGCCGACCGCGGCAAGGGCCTGGACGGCGTCGTCGTCAAGGCCCCGGGCCACCTCGACCCGGCCACGGAACTGATGGAGGGACGGGCATGACCGTCATCCGGCCCTACGGCGACACCACCGGCGACGGCATGGTGCAGACCTCCTTCACCCTGCCGATGCCGCCGGGGCCCCGTGCCGAGGGCGCCGCCCTGCAGCTGGCCGGCAAGATGGGCATCCACCCGGCGATGGTGGTGCACAGCCACGGCATCGGGGAGGGCTTCACCTTCTTCGTCGTCTACGGCTCGGTGACCCACCTGGTCGACACCGACGAGGTCGAGGTCGAGGAGCGCGCCTACCCGCTGCTGAGCCCCACCGAGGTCAACGGGGCGATCAGGGCGCGGCTGCACCGCAAGCTCGTGGTCATGGGCGCCTGCATCGGCACCGACGCGCACACCGTGGGCATCGACGCGATCCTCAACCTCAAGGGCTTCGCGGGGGAGAAGGGCCTGGAGCACTACCGCGAGATGGACGTCGCCAACCTCGGCGCCCAGGTCACCGTCCCCGAGCTGGTCAGCCGTGCCCGTGCCGCCCGCGCCGACGCCGTCCTGGTCAGCCAGGTGGTCACCCAGAAGGACGCACACCTGCGCAACACCCGCGAGCTGGCCGGCGCGTTCCGCGAGGCGATGGGGGAGGACCGCCCCCTGCTCGTGGTCGGCGGCCCGCGCTTCGACCCGGCCATGGCCCGCGACCTCGGCGTCGACAAGGTCTTCGGCCGCGGCACCACCCCCGGCGAGGTCGCCTCCTACCTCGTCTCCGCCCTGTTGCCCGACCCGACCCCGGATCCCGCCCTGTTGCCCGACGCGACCCCGGATCCCGCCCTGTTGCCCGAGGAGAGCGCCGCGTGAGCACCGTCGGCCTGACCGTCACCCACCGCCGTTACGTGCCCTACGCGCACGCCCACTACGGCGGCTCCCTCGTCGACGGCGCGTACACCCTCGGCCTGTTCGGCGACGTGGCCACCGAGGTGGCGATCGTGGGGGACGGCGACGAGGGCCTGCTCGCCGGGTACTCCGACGTCCGCTTCCTCGCACCGGTGCAGGCCGGGGACGTGCTGGAGGCCTCCTGCGAGGTGGTGCGGGTGGGCAGCAGGTCGCGCACCCTGCGGTGCTGGGCCGACGTGGTCGCCCGGGCCACCCCGGAGCGCGGGGCGTCGGCGGCGTCGGTGCTCCCCGAGCCGCTGCGGGTGGTGGAGGCGACCGCCACGCTCGTCGTCCCCCTCGTCGACGCCACTGAGCGTGAGTGACACGTAACGATCAGGTAACGGCCTGCCGCAGTCGTCCCGATGACCTGTCCGTGGCCGCCGGGTGTCCCTAGGGTCACCCCGTCGCACCTCGCGATCCCTGCTGCGGTCCCGCTGCGGTCCCAGCAGCACGGGACCGCCGGGCGGCACCCCGCGCCACCAGACAACGGCGGCCCCGGTGACAGCCAGTCGACCGGGCCGCCGGCCCGAAGGCCGGGGTGCCGCCGCCGGTGGGCAGCCGACGCCGGCGTCCCCGGTCCACCCCGGGTGGGATGCTCGACGCGTGACGGTCACCGAGTCCGCCGAGCGCGACGCCCCGGCAGCGGCCTCCGCCGAGCCCGGACGACGCCCCGGGCGGTGGCTGGCGCGCACGCTGCTGGCCGCGGCCGGCGGCCTGCTGCTGTTCCTCGCCTTCCCCGCCTGGGACCTGTCCGGTCTCGCCGTCCTGGGCCCGGCGACGCTCTCGCTGGCCACCCGCGGGGTGCGCTTCCGGCTCGGCCTGTGGCTGGGGCTGGTGCACGGGCTGGCGTTCTTCGTGCCCCTGCTGTCCTGGACCGGGATCTACGTCGGGGAGTTCCCCTGGCTGGCGTTGTCGGTCACCGAGGCCCTCTACCTGGCCCTGCTGGGCGGCGCGCTGGCGCTGACCGCCCGGCTGCGGGCCTGGCCGCTGTGGGCCGCCGGCCTGTGGGTGGCCGACGAGGCCCTGCGCGGGCGCTGGCCCTTCGGCGGCTTCCCGTGGGGGCGGCTGGCGTTCAGCCAGGCCGAGGGCCCGTTCACCGCGTTCGCGGCCTACGGCGGCGCACCGCTGGTCAGCTTCGCCGTCGCCCTCACCGGGACGCTGCTGGCCGCGGCCGTCCTCGCCCTCGCCCGGGCCTGGCGCGACAGCTCGGCCGCGCAGCGCCGGGCCGGCTCCCTGCGAGCCGCCGCGCTCGCCGTCGTCACCGCCCTCGCCGTCCCGGCGGTCGGCCTGCTGGCGGCGGTCCCCCTGGCCGGCGGCTCGCTGACCGAGGGCGGGCCCACCCGTACGGTCGCCGTCGTGCAGGGCAACGTGCCCCGCGCCGGACTGGACTTCAACGAGCAGCGCCGCGCCGTGCTGGACAACCACGTGCAGCAGACCGTCGACCTCGCCGGTCGGGTCGCCGCCGGCGACGTCGCCCAGCCCGACCTGGTCATCTGGCCGGAGAACAGCTCCGACATCGACCCCTACCTCAACGACGACGCCGCGGCCGCCATCGACCGCGCCGCACGCGCGATCGACGCGCCGATCCTGGTCGGGGCCGTGGTGAGCGGCCCGGGGCGGTTCATCAGCAACACCGCCATCGTGTGGGACCCGGAGACGGGGCCGGGGGACACCTACACCAAGCGGCACCCCGTGCCGATGGCCGAGTACGTCCCCTACCGCTCCTTCTTCCGGTTCTTCAGCGACAAGGTCGACCTGGTGCGGGCCGACTTCCACGCCGGCGCCGAGGTGGGCACCCTGGAGATGGCCGGGTCGGTCGTCGGCGACGTCATCTGCTTCGAGGTGGCCTACGACGGCCTGGTGCGGGACGTCGTCGACGGCGGGGCGACCATGGTCGTCGTCCAGACCAACAACGCCACGTTCGGGTTCTCCGACGAGAGCCCGCAGCAGCTGGCGATGAGCCGGCTGCGGGCCGTCGAGTTCGGCCGGTCGGTCGTCGTGGCCTCCACCAGCGGCATCAGCGCGGTCATCGCCCCCGACGGCTCGGTGGTGCGCAGCTCCGACCTGTTCGTGCCTGCCACCTTCGTCGAGGACGTCGCCCAGCGCGACCAGACCACCGTCGCCGCCCGCCTGGGCGCCTGGCCCGAGGTCGCGCTGACGCTGCTCGGCGGAGGCGCCGTCGCGGTCGTCGTGGTCGCCGGGGTGCGCGGCCGACGGGTCGGGAGCACGCAGGGCCCCTCGCGCGTTGAGCTGGGCAGGACGACGAAGGGACGAGCATGACGAGCCGACTGCGCACCGCCCTGGGTCTGGGGGCCCTGGCCGAGGTGGTGGTGTTCATCGCCCTGGGCGCGGCCATCGGCTGGGGCTGGACCATCCTGGCCGCGCTGGCCACCAGCGTGCTGGGCTGGGTGCTGCTGGCCCGGCAGGGCACCAAGACCCTGACCGAGCTGCGCCTGCGGGCCCAGGAGCACCGCGCCCCCGGCACCGCGCTCGGCGACGCCGGGCTGGTGGCCGCCGGCGGGGCGCTGATGATCCTGCCGGGCTTCCTCGGCGACGTGCTGGGGTTGATGTGCCTGCTGCCGGGGACCCGCAAGCTCCCGCGGGCGCTCATCGCGCGCGCGGTGCTCTCGCGGCTGCCCGACCGGGCCCGTGGCCCGGTGCGCGTGCAGAGCACCCGCCCGGCCCAGGTCGACCCCCGGGTCGAGCCCCAGCCCGGCGTCGCGCGCGTGCAGAGCACCCGCGTCGTCGAGGGCTGAGGGACCTCCGCACGACGCACGAAGGGCCCCGCCGGATCGCTCCGGCGGGGCCCTTCTGCGTAGGTCAGGAGACCTTGGTGCGGCGGCTCTTCAGCACGTCGAGGCGCTCGGCGAGCACCTCTTCCAGGTCGGCCTCCGAGCGGCGCTCGAGCAGCATGTCCCAGTGGGTGCGCGGTGGCTTGACCTTCTTGGGGGCCGGCTCGGCGCCGCCCACCAGCTTGGCGTTGGTGCCGTCGTACTTGCACTCCCAGGTGTCGGGGATCTCGGCGTCGTCGGCGAAGGGCACCGTGACCAGGTGGCCCTGCTCGCAGCGGTACTCGGCGTACTGCCGCTCGATCGGCGCGGTGTTGCGCTCGGTCTCGTAGCTGACGCTGCCCAGTCGGCTGCCGCGAAGGGAACGCTCGCCCATGGCACACCGTCCTCTCGTGCTCGTGTCGGTCCGTGCTCACTACCCCGTCGGCGTGCCGGTGACGCGGCCGCAGGCATGCGGGCCGGGCGTCACCCGGAGGGGCCGATGAGGTCAACGACGGAGGTGGGACGGAGATTCCGTCTCGTCAGTCGGTCATCATCGCACGGACACCTGTGCGTCCTCCACCGGCTGCCCGTGGAGGGTGAGCTGGCCCGGCCCCGTCGGGGTCGGCCCGAGCTGGCCACGGACGTGGTGGCGGCGGCACAGCACCTTGTACCGGGGGTCGGCGGCGCTGGCTCCGGGGGCGGTGTCGGCGACGACGACGGTCTCGCCCTCGCGCACCATCGCCCCGTCCACCACGCGGGCGTTGAGCAGCCCGGGCGCCCCGCACCAGCACAGCACCTCGACCTGGATGCGCTGGACGACGTCGGCCAGCTCGAACAGCCGCTGGGTGCCGGGGAACAGCTGGGCGCGGAAGTCGGTGGTCAACCCGAAGGCGTAGACGTCGACGTGCGACTCGTCGACCAGCTCCGCCAGCTGCTCGACCTGGCCGTCGGTGAGGAACTGGGCCTCGTCGACGACCACGTAGTCGACCCGGTGCCCGGCCGCCCACCGCTCGCGCACCAGCAGCCGGACGTCGGTGCCCGCGTCGACCTCGACGGCGTCGCGGGACAGGCCCACGCGGCTGCTGATCCGCGGGGACTGCGAGCGGTCGCCCTGGGTCAGCCGCAGGCCCTGGCGGCCCTGCCGGCTCTGGTTGTGGTCGACCTGCAGGGCCAGCGTGGACTTGCCGCAGTCCATCGGGCCGTGGAAGAAGGTCAGGTGGGCCGGGGCGGCGTGCCGCCGGCGGTCACCGGACGCCGGGACGGCGTTCACAGCTTCGCCGGCGGCGTGTTGCCCACGGCCAGCACCGCCCGGCGCATCGGCAGCCGGGCCAGCAGCACGAAGCCGGCGACGAAGAAGACCACGAGGCTGATGATGGCCAGCCGGTAGGAGCCGGTGAACTGGTAGGTCAGGCCGAAGGCGAGCGGCCCCAACCAGCTGGTGCCGCGGTCGCTGATCTCGTAGAAGCCGTAGTACTCGGCCTCCTTGCCCGCCGGGATGAGGTGGCTGAACAGCGACCGGGACAGCGCCTGGGTGCCGCCCTGCACCAGGCCGATGACGGCGGCGAGGGCGTAGAACTGCAGCACCGCGCCCTCCTGCAGGAAGAACGCGACGACCAGCACCGCCGTCCAGGCGACCAGGCAACCGAGCACCGTGCGCGTGGCGCCGTGGCGGGCGGCCACCCGGCCCAGGCCGAGCGCCCCGGCGATGGCGACCACCTGCACCATGAGGATCGCACCGGTGAGCACGGACTGGTCCAGCTCCAGCTCCTCGGTGGCGTAGACCGCCGAGAGCGAGATGACGGTCTGCACGCCGTCGTTGAACAGCAGGTAGGCGCCCAGGAACCACAGGGTGAGCGGGAACGCCCGCATCTCCTTCAGCGTCGCGGCGAGCTGGCGGAACCCGCTGCCGGTGCGCCCGGCCGCGGCCGCGACGGGGCGGTTGCGCAGCCGGGACACCGTGAACACGGTGAAGGTGCCCCACCACAGCCCGGCCGTGGCCAGGCAGATGCGCACCGCCTCGCCCTCGGTCAGACCCAGGGAGTCCCGCGACAGGTAGAGCGCCAGGTGCACGGCCAGCAGCAGCGCACCACCGACGTACCCGACCGCCCAGCCGCGGCTGGAGACCTTGTCGCGCTCGTCGGGCGCGGCCAGGTCGGGCAGCCACGAGTAGTAGACGACCGTGGCGGCGCCGAAGCAGACGTTGGCCACGACGAAGCAGGCCGCACCGAGCAGGTAGCGGCCGTCGGCGACGAAGAACAGCCCGGTGCAGGCTGCGGCCCCCAGCAGGGCGAAACCCGCGAGCAGCTCCCGTCGCCGTCCGGTGCGGTCGGCCACGGCACCGGTGACGGGCAGGACGACGACCTGGACGACGACCGAGAACGACAGCACGAAGGAGAACCAGCTGCCGGGGTCGACCCCGAGGAACCCCAGCCGCTCCTGGGGGCCGGCGGCCTCGCGGGCGACCGAGGTCAGGTACGGGCCGAGGAAGACGGTGGTGACGCTGGTGTTGAACACCGACATCGCCCAGTCGTAGGAGTACCACCCGGTCCGCTCGCGGCGCAGTGCGCGGTCGGGGGTGCTCGTCGTGCCCTGCGGTGCGCTCACCGGCGCAGGGTGCCAGCCGGGGGAGGGGTCGGTCCAGCACCGGGCACGTCGTCGGGGACGCGTCCACCGGGGAAGGCCGCGACCGCCCGCACCGGACGGGTGGGGTCGTGGAAGGCGACCCGGTCGGTGGGCTCACCGGCGCGCAGCGGGACCAGCCCGCGCGTGAGGGCGGCGACGATGCGGGTGCGGGCCCGGTGGGCGTCGCCGGTGCGGCCGGGGTCGAGGTCGTCGAGGGGGACCGGCTCGCCGACGTGCACCCGCAGCGCGGGTTGCCGCCACGCGGCCGACAGCAGGGTGCGCAGCTTGCCCCAGTCGTTGGCGTACTGCAGCACCTCGTGCGCCCCCCACTGGCTGACCGGGATGACCGGCACCCGGGTCTGCAGCGCCAGCCGGGCCAGGCCGGTGCGGCCGCGCTCGGGCCAGCCGTCGGCGGTGAGCCCGACCCTGCCCTCGGGGTAGACCAGCACCTGGCCGCCGCGCTCCAGCGCCACCAGCACGACCCGCATGGCGTGCGCGGCGACGTCGGTGCCCCGGTCGACCCGGATGCCGCCGCAGCGCTCGAGCAGCGGCCCGGCGACCGGAGCCCGCATGATGCCGCCGGTGGCCAGGAACCGGGGGACGACCCCGACCCGGTGCAGCGCCGCGGCGACGGTGAAGGTGTCGTAGTCGCCGATGTGGTTGGCGGCGATGATGAGCGGGCCCCGGCGCAGGTGCTCGGCAACCGACCCGGTCACCAGCACCCGGCCGAACAGCGACACCGCCGGCGACAGCGTGGTGAGCAGGGTCCGCCACAACCACCAGGGCGGCTGTGCGGCGATGGCCAGCTCCCGGCCGAACCACTCCGGGTCGGTGTCGACGACGGAGGCCTCGAGCTCGGCGGGCAGCGCAGGGGCGTGTGGCCGCCAGCGGCGTACCCGCTCCCTCACGTCGACGCCCACGCGCCGCGGCGCTGGTAGACCTCGCGGAGCATCCGCGGCCGGTCGGTCATGATGCCGTCCACGCCCAGGTCGAGCATGCGGTCGGCCTCGGCCGGGTCGTCGACGGTCCACACGTGCACCTGCAGGCTGCGCTCGTGCGCGGCGGCGAGGAACCGCTCGTCGACCAGTGGTCGACCGCCCAGGTGCAAGGGCACCTGCGCGCACCCGGCCTGGATGCGGACGAGCCCGGCCGCGCGCGGGGAGTAGGAGGACAGCCGCAGAGCAGCCACCCCCTTGGGCCCCAACGAGGTGCACAGGTCCGGTCCCAGCAGCCGGCGGGCCGCGGCGACGCGGGCGTCGGAGAACGAGGCCAGGCAGATGCGGTCCAGGGTGCCGGTGCGCCGGACCAGGGCGGCCAGGGGGGCCAGGACGCCGGCCGCCTTCAGGTCGATGTTGAACCGGACGTCGGGCCACGCCGTCAGCAGGTCCTCCAGCGGCAGCACCGGCTCGCGGCCACCGATCAGCGCGCCCCGCACCTCCCGCCAGGGGAGGGCGTCGATGCGGCCGGTGCGGTCGGTGACCCGGTCGAGCACGGGGTCGTGGAAGGCGACGAGGACGCCGTCGGCCGTGGCGCGCACGTCGGTCTCCAGGTAGCGGTACCCGAGGTCGACGCAGGCCTGGAACGCGGGCCCGGTGTTCTCGACGTGCTCGACCGCGCCGCCGCGGTGGGCCATGGCCAACGGCGTGGGCCCGTCGAGGAACGGGAAGCGCGGCGCCGGCACGAGCACACGCTAGGGCCGGGTGTAGCGGGGGTGGTGGGCGGGGTCGACGCGGGCGTGTCCAGCATCTGCACAGGCGGTGGGCGGTCTACCTTCTCCGTCGTGGTGGCAGAGCAGGTCGCGGCGCACGACGCCCCGGCGTCCCCGGTGGTCAAGACGGTGCCCCGGCGCTCCCGGCGGCGTCAGGCCGACGCCGAGGAGCGGCGCTGCGGGTGGTGCCGCAACGTCCTGCCGGCCCAGGAGTCGGTGGGGCGGCCGCGCCTGTACTGCGGCCAGGCCTGCCGGCAGCGCGCCTACGAGCAGCGTTCGGCGACGGCGAAGGCCGGGCTGTCACCCGACGTGGTGCTGGTCACCCGGACCGAGCTCGACGGGCTCCAGGACCGGTTGTTCCAGCTGCGGTGCGCCCTCGAGGACGTGCAGACCCTGCTGACGGAGAAGCCCACCAAGGCCGAGCTGGAGCGGGCGCTGACCGAGCTCGTGCGCTCGACCGGCCGGCTGGACAAGCTCTGGCTGTCCGGGCGGGCGGCGGGCTGATCCCCGCCGGCCCACCTGCCTGATCCCGACAGCCCGCTCAGTCGGCGGGAGCGCCCTCCTCGATGCCGACGTCACCCTCGGGGTCCTCGTTGCCGTGGTTGTAGACGCTGCCCTGGCGCACGCTGGTCGGGTCGTCGCCCGAGAAGTTCGACGTGGAGTCCTTCGACGTGCCGGTGCGCTGGCCGAGCCCGTCGGTGTCGCTGCACCCGGTCAGGGCGGCCCCGCCGCCGAGGAGCGCGAGGACGGCGAGGGCGGAGACGACCGGACGACGGATCTGCATGTGCGGAGCCTAAGGGACCGGCGGCCGCGGCGGGCACCCGACACCACGGCCGCGAACCGTCTGCGCAGCGGCCAGGTCTGGCATCATCCGCGCGTGCCCGACACCTACACGGTCACCCGGCAGGTCCGGGTCGCCGCGCCGCCCGCCGCGGTGCACGCCCTGCTGGCCGACTTCCGCCGCTGGCGAGCCTGGTCACCGTTCGAGGACCTCGACCCGGACATGGCCCGCGAGTACGACGGCACCGGCGGCGGCAGCAGCTACCGCTGGGCCGGTTCCCTCAAGGCCGGCAGCGGCTCGATGCGGATGACCGAGGTCGAGCCGACCCGGGTCGTCGTCGAGCAGGTCAACACCAAGCCGATCCGCTCGGCGAGCACGTCGACCTTCACCCTGGCCGAGGCCGACGGCGGCACGGTGGTCACCTGGTCCGGGTCCGGCCGACAGGGCCGGCTGATGCGGCTGCTGCCGATGGAGAAGTTCCTGGGCCCGACGTTCGACAAGGGCCTCGCATCCCTGCGGGCGGCGGCCGAGCAGGGCTGAGCACCCGTCATTCCGTCAGCGTGACGCAACGACGGAGGCACACCGGGTCCACCCTGGGGGGGGGGGTCGCCGCAGGTGGGCGGGCCGGTCTCGTTGCGTCAGAGTGACGGAACGAGACCGGTCTGGGGGGCGGGACGAGGGAGTGGCCGCTGACCGCCGGCCGGGCGGGACGGCGGTCACGCATCGCCACACATCGCCACGTGTTCGTCACGCGGGACCGTGCGGCCGTCCACGGCTCGGGCCGGCCGGCGTCGCACGGGGCTGCGACGGCTCGACGGCCACGGACGGCGCGGACCAGGTCGGACGGCCGCTGCCCGCGCACCTCGGCCTCGCGCCGATAATCGACATTATGTCAGGTCGACGTGCTCCGACCCGAGGACGTCGATCCCCGCGCACCTGCTCCCGAGGGTCCGGATGCGCTGCCAGACCTCGACCCGGGTCGCGTGCATCTTCAGCGCCCGCAGGCACGCATCCAGCCGCTGCGGTCGCCGGCGCAGGTGGTCGACCGCGTCGCGGAGGCTGGCGCCCACGGTGGCCCCGTAGGCCGCGACCGCCTTGCCGGCACCGGCCGCCAGCTCCCCTGACGACGGGTCCATCATCGCCAGGTCGATCAGGTCGCGGCTGAAGGTCGACGGGTCGGCCCACCGGTCGTCGTGGGCCAGGAGCTTGCTCGCCACCTGGTCGGCCCGGGTCAGGGCGCGCACACCGCAGATGAGCTCCTGCGCTGGCGAGGCGTCGAGGTCGATGCGCCCTTCCTGGATGATGTCGAACTTGATCGGCACGTCCCCGGCCCGCACCACCGCCCGGATGCCGTAGTTGTCGACCCGGGCCGGCCGCACGAGGTCGAGCTCACCCCCGGCCAGCGCCGCCAGCCCGTCGGTGCGCACGAGCTGGCGCAGGGCCCGGTAGGCCACGGTGTCCGAGACGAGGAAGTCGATGTCCACCGATTCCCGGTACTCGCCGTACGAGAGCGCGATGGCCGTGCCCCCGCCGAACCAACAGCTGTGCTCGGCCAGCAGCGCGCCGTCGAGCCGGGTCAGGACGTCGGCGACGAGCCGGTGGTGCGGGCGGTCAAACAAGCAGCGCCCCGTGGCTGTAGGTGTCGGCCAGGTGCTGGATGAAGGCCCGTTCGCGGTCGGACAGGGTCGCCTGATCGAGGTGCCGCCACCCGCGCTCGTACAGGTTGAGCGCCTCGGTCTCGGTGAGCGTCGTGCCGGCGTCGGTCTGCCACGCCAGGGCGCGCAGACCCGGGTAGTCGCCGACCTCCACCGGCGCGGGCTCCCCCGTCGCCGGCTCGACGGCCGGCACCTGCAGGTGCAGACCCAGGGCAGCCGCGACGTTGCAGTAGGCGCCGATGGTGACCGACGGGTTGCCGGCCTCGATGCGGTGCAGGGTCACGCGGGACACCCCGGCCGCCTCGGCGCAGGCCACCGCCGACACCCCCAGGGACTTCCGGTGCTCGCGCAGCCGCTCCCCGAGGCGGACGAGGTCTGCCTGCTGTTCGGGGCTCGTGTACGGACTGGCCGATGGCATGTATCTCATTGTGGACATTCTCGCGGTTTTGTCAACAATGAGATACATCGTCCTGAACGTTCAGTCCTGCCAGCCGTCAGGGCGGTCGGGATGAGGCACCACCCTGAGGTGAAGCCGTCGATGTCGCCGAAGTCGTCCGGGTTGCAGGTGTAGAGCGGTATTCGACGGTCGAGGTGTTCAGCATCCCTCGGCTCGTCGGCGAGGTCAGAGTGCCGGATCCAGCAGGTCGTCGACGTCGCGACGCCACGCGACCGGATCGACGACCGGCAGCGCCCGGCGCCTGGCGACGAGCTCTGCGGACGACGGGCTGCGGCGGGTGGTGGGGCGCAGCTCGGCGACCCCGACGCCGTCCCGTGTCACCACCAAGCGCTCGCCACGAGCTACCCGGTTGAGCACATCTCCCCCGCTGTCCCGGGGCTCTCGCACCGTCACCGCGTCCATGGCCGTCAGCGTATGACCGGTGATACGGCGCCTCCGGTCAGGAGCCGGTGAAGTCGTGCTGGCGCCAGGCCTCGTAGGCGGCCACCGCCGCCGCGTTGGACAGGTTGAGCGAGCGGCGCCCGGCCAGCATCGGCAGCCGCAGCCGGTCGGTCACCCGGGGGTGCGCCAGCACCTCCTCCGCCAGCCCGGTGGGTTCCGGGCCGAACAGCAGGACGTCGCCGGGTTCGTAGGCAACGTCGGTGTACCTCGTGGCGCCGGAGGCGGTGAAGGCGAAGACCCGTGCGGTCGGCACCGAGTCGAGGAAGGCCGTCCAGCCCTCGTGCACCGTCACCGAGGCGAGGTCGTGGTAGTCCAGCCCCGCCCGGCGCAGCTTGGCGTCGGAGAGGTCGAAACCCAACGGCTCGATCAGGTGCAGGTGCGCACCGGTGGCTGCCACCATGCGGATCGCGTTCCCGGTGTTGGGCGGGATCCGTGGCTCGTGGAACGCGATGTGGAACACCGCGTCAGTCTCCCCCGCGCGCTGCGTCGACCCGCTGGGTCAGGGAACGCCGGGCACCATCAGCGCAGCGTCGGCCTCGTGCTGGCCCCAGTGCTGCCGGGCCGTGCCGATCTCCCGCCAGCCCAGCTGCCGGCGGGTGCAGGGCCACTAGGCCACGACCCGCCCGGGGCCGGACGACGAGGTGGGAGCCGGTCACATGTCGGCGGCGAGGCCGCGGTAGGTGCCCCACCAGGGGTCGAGGTCGGTGCTGGGGTCCACCCCCGAGCGCTGCTCCCCCGCCGGCGCCAGCAGGCCGGCGGCGGCCAGGCCGGTGCGCAGGGCTTCGACCTCGGCGTCGTCGAGCTGCTCCAACGGCTGGCGCACCCGGCGGTCGGCCAGCACGCCCTGCAACTGCAGCGCGGCCTTCGCCGTCGTGGCTCCGTAGTTGGGCACGCCCATGATGGCGTCGAAGGCCGGCAGCAGGCGGGTGTGCGCGGCCAGCGCGGCCGCGTGCTCCCCCGCCAGGAACGCCTCGATCATCGTGCGCAGCGGCGTGCCGGCGGCGTGCGCGACCACGCTGACCAGGCCGACGGCGCCGTAGGCCAGGTAGCCCAGGGTCAACGCGTCGTCGCCGCAGTACACCTCGTAGCCGAGGTCGACCAACCGCGCGGCGTGCGCCGGGTTGCCGGTGGCGTCCTTGACCGCGACCACGGACTCGATCCCGATGGCCTCCCGGTAGACGTCGAGCCCGATCGCCGACCCGGTGCGACCGGGCACGTCGTACAGCATCACCGGGATGTCGCTCACCGAGGCGACCGTGCGGAAGTGCTTGAGGATGCCGGTCTGGCTGGGCTTGTTGTAGTAGGGCGTGACGACCAGCAGGCCATCGGCGCCGACGCGCGCGGCCTGCTCGGCGATCTCGACGGAGTGCGCCGTGCTGTTGGTGCCGACGCCGGCAATCACCGATGCCCGGTCACCGACGGCCTCGCGCACGGCCGCCAGGATCTCGCCGTCCTCGGGGACGGTCGTGGTGGGCGCCTCCCCCGTGGTGCCCGAGACGACCACGCCGTCGCTCCCGGTGTCGACCACGTGCCGGGCGATGCGGGCGGTCGCCTCGAGGTCGACCTTCTCGTCGGCGTCGAACGCGGTGGCGATGGCGGTGATCAGGCGGCCGAACCGGGGCGTGGAGCTCACCGCGGCAGCCTAGCCAGCACCTGATCCCCCTCAGTCGCGGTGCTGGGCGATGTTCACGACCGTGCCGTCGGGCGCACGGACGAAGAACCGGCGCACGCCCCACGGCTCGGTGGTGAGCGGGTGCACGATCTCGTACCCGGCGGCGACGGCCTCGGCGTGCGCGGCGTCGACGTCATCGGTCTTCACCGTCAGCGCGGAGTCCTCGGGCGCGGTGGCGTCGCGGGTGACGAGCTGGACGTGGGCCCCGGTGCCCGGGTCGGTGTAGCGGGCCACCCAACCGAGGCTGAACTCCTGCTCACGCAGGCCCAGGAACCCCGCCCAGAACCCCTCGGCGGCGGCGATGTCCTCGACGTGCAGGTTGGTGGTGACACCCAGCGTGCGCACCGTGCTCAGCCCGCGAACGCGACGTCGGCGGCCGGCACGACGGCGGCGGTGCGGCCCGGCGCGGACTGGAACCCCCAGTACAGGTTGGTGTGCGCGATGACGTCGCCCGGGGCCGGGGCCCCGTACGCGCTGAGGTCCTCGGTGGTGTGCGCGTCGCCGACGAGCACGACGTCGTAGCCCCGGGTGAAGGCGCCGTGGATCGTGGACCGGATGCAGGCGTCGGTCTGCGCGCCGGTGACCACCAACCGCCCGACCGCGGCCTCGGCCAGCACCTGCTCCAGGTCGGTGGCCTCGAAGGAGTCGCCGTGCTCCTTGGCGACCAGCGCCTCGCCGTCGGCGCGCTGCAGCTGCGGCACGTACTCCCACTGCTCGCTGCCCACGGGGAGTTCCTCGGACGAGTGCTGCACCCACACCACGGGCACGTGCGCCTCGCGCGCTCGGGCGACCAGGCCCCCGATGCGCTCGATGACCGCCTCGGTGTCGTGCGAGGCCGCCATCACCCCGTTCTGCACGTCGATCACCAGCAGCGCGGTGCCCGGTCGGTCGGTGAGCGTGGTCATGGCGTCTCCTCGGTCTCGGTGGTGCCCGCACCGTAGGCCCGAGCTCGGACATTCCGGGCTGAGTAGTGACCCCCTGGGGCGGTGCGCGCCATCCCGGCAGGGTCGAGGGCATGAGCCCGTACCAGCGTGCCGCCGCGGTCGCCGTCCCCAGCCACCCCACCTCGGGCCGCACCGGTCCGGTCCGGACGGGTCGACGCCGGTGGCCCGGTCACGGCGACCGGGCAGCGCAGGCCGCGGTGGGGTTCTCGGTGGCGGTGGTGCTGGCGGCCATGGCCTGTACCTGGCTCGACGTCTTCCTGGACCTGTTCGCCCACGACCGCACGGGTCTGGACGCCGCCGTCCGCACGTGGGCGCTCGACGCCGTGACGGCACTGACGCTGGGCGTCGCCGCCGTCGTCCACTCGGCGGTCCGCCGGGGGCGGCCCGGGCGCTGGCCGGTGACCGTGCTGGTCGTGGCGACCGCGTCGTCCGCCGTCCTCGCGCCCGCGTTCGTCGCCTGAGCTCAGGAGGCGCGGTCCCCGCGCTCGGTCCTCTCGCCCTGGACGTCCTCGCCCTGGACGTCCCCGCCCCAGACGTCCCCGCGCTGGCCTGCCTCGTGCTCGGCGACCAGGGCCCGGTACCTGGCGGCCGTCTTCGCCCGACCCGGGATGACCGGCGGGGCACCGGTGCGCACCTGCTGCATCACCCGGTTGGTCAACGCGACCGCGGACTCCCCCTCCTGCGGGGTCGCCGGCGGCAGGAACTCGACCAGCACCCGGGGCCGCTTCGGGAAGCGCACGATGTCGGTCTGCCCGGTGATCCGCAGACCGAGCACCGTGGTGCCCGGCACCGCGAGCGCGAGCCGCCCGGCGCCGGAGAGGAAGCGCATCGTGCGACCGCGGGACACGGTGCCCTCGGGGAAGACGCCGATGCAGCCGCCGTCGCGGAGCACGTCGATGGCCGCCTGCAGCGCACCCTTGTCACCCCGGCCGCGGGCGATGGGGATCTGCCCCATGCCGGTGAGCCACCTGCCGACCACCGGGTTCTTCCACAGCGAGTCCTTGGCCAGGGCGCGCAGGTGCCGGCGGCGCAGGGCGGCGATGCCGGCCACGACCGGGTCCCACTGGCTGTCGTGGTTGGCCATGACCACGGTCGGCCCCGACGGTGGCAGGTTCTCCAGCCCCCGCACCTCGAGCCTCCCCCACCAGCGGACGGCGGGGGTGCCGATGGCCATCACGACCCGGTAGACGAAGGGCGGGGTGGTCACGGGGGCCTCCTCGACGGCGGTCCTCCGGGGGCGGAGGGCCAGGTCAGTGTGCCGCACCCGTCGAGCACAGGTGCACGCGGTTGACTGCTGCACGATGGAGCAGATCTGGGACCGCGTCACCGCCCCCTCTCCCCCGCTGGCGTTGCCCTGGCTGGTGGGCACCGCCCTCGTGGCACTGGTGCTCGTGGGCCAGCGCGACGCCTGGCGGGTGAGCCGCCACGCGGTCACCATCGCCCACGAGGGCGCCCACGGGGTGGCCGCGTTGCTCACCGGCCGCCGGCTGGCCGGCATCCGGCTGCACTCGGACACCTCCGGGGTGACGGTCTCGCGCGGGCACCCGACCGGGCCGGGCATGGTGGTCACCGCGCTGGCCGGCTACGTCGGCCCGGGCCTGCTCGGCCTGGGGGCAGCGGCGCTGCTGGCGGCCGGCCACGCGATCGGCATGCTCTGGGCGGTGCTGGCACTGCTGGCGCTGCTGCTGCTGCAGATCCGCAACTACTACGGCCTGTGGTCGGTGCTGGCCACCGGGGCCGTGGTGTTCGCCGCCACGTGGTGGCTCCCGGCCCAGTGGCAGGCCGGGTTCGCCCACGTCGTGGTCTGGTTCCTGCTGCTCGCCGCCCCGCGCACCGTGGCGGAGCTGCAGGCCGCTCGGCGCCGGCGCCGCAGCCCCGACAGCGACGCCGACCAGCTCGCCCGGTTGACCGGCCTCCCCGGCCTGGTCTGGGTCGGGGTCTTCCTCGCCGTCGACCTGGCGGCGTTGGTCCTCGCCGTCCGGTGGCTGGTGCCGTGACCCTCAGCGCCCCCGGCGCCGCGGGGCGCAGCCGGCGGGCTGGCGCACGGGCTCCACGTCGGGTGCCGGCGGGACCGCCAGCACCAGCTCGTCGGCCGTCACCGTCACCGTCTCGCCGTGGTGGCCGATCTCCATCGGCTCCCCCGACACGAGCTGGTAACTGGCCTGCTCCCCGGTGATCCGCACCCGCAGGCACCGCCCGCGGTGGACGACCCGGAAGCCGAGACCCGCGAGCCGCGGCGGCAGGCGGGGGGCGAAGGTCAGCCGGCCGTCGTGGTCGCGCATCCCGCCGAAGCCGGCGACGGCCACCGTCCAGCCACCGGCCAGCGAGGCGATGTGCAGGCCGTGCCCGGAGTTGCCGTGCAGGTTCTGCAGGTCGGTCAGCGCCGCCTCGCCCCAGTAGTCGTGCGCCAGCTGCAGGTGCCCGACCTCCGCGGCCACCACGGCCTGCTGGGCGGCCGACAGTGAGGAGTCCCGCACGGTGCGGGCCTCGTAGTAGGCGAAGTCGGCGACCTTCTCCTCGTGGGTGAAGGCGTCGCCGCGCAGGTGCAGGGCCATGACGAGGTCGGCCTGCTTGACCACCTGCTTGCGGTAGATCTCGAAGTAGGGGTAGTGCAGCAGCAGGGGGTACCTGTCGGGCGGGGTGCCCTCGAAGTCCCACTCCTGGTGGCGGGTGAAGCCCTCGCTGGTCATGTGCACGCCGAGGTGGTCGTCGAACGGGATCCGCATCTGGTCGGCCGCCTCGACCCAGACCGCGACCTCCGCCTCGGTCACCTGCAGCCGGGCGGCGACCTCGGGGCGGCGGCCCACCGCCGCGGCGGCCTCGCGCAGGTTCCGCTGCGCCATGAGGTTGGTGTAGACGTTGTTGTCGACCACGGCGGTGTACTCGTCGGGGCCGGTGACCCCGTCGATGCGGAAGCCGCGCCCGTCGTCCAGGTGACCCAGCGACGCCCACAGGCGGGCGGTCTCGACCAGGATCTCGGTGCCGTGCGCGGCGTCGAACTCCTCGTCGTGGGTGGCGTGCCAGTACCGGACGACGGCGTCGGCGATGTCGGCGTTGACGTGGAAGGCCGCGGTCCCGGCCGGCCAGTAGCCGCTGGTCTCCTCGCCGCGGATGGTGCGCCACGGGAAGGCGGCACCCCCGTGCCCGAGGACCCGGGCCCGCTCGCGGGCCAGGTCGAGGGTGGTCCAGCGCCAGATGAGGGCGTCGCGCACCGCCTCGGGGGCGGTGTAGGTGAGCACCGGCAGCACGTAGGTCTCGGTGTCCCAGAAGGCGTGGCCGTCGTACCCGGGGCCGGTGAGGCCCTTGGCGGGGATGGGCTGGCGCTCGGCGCGCAGGCCGGCCTGCAGGACGTGGAACATGCCCACCCGGACCGCCTGCTGCAGCTCGTCGTCGCCCTCGATGGTGACGTCGGCCTGGGCCCAGTGCCCGTCCAGCAGTTCGCGCTGCTCGGAGACCAGCCGCTCCCAGCCGGCCAGCTTGGCGATGCCCAGCACGCCCTCGACCTGGTCGCGGAGCGCGGCCGGGGAGCGGCGGGAGGACCAGCCGTAGGCCAGGTACTTGGTCAGCCGCAGCTTCTCACCCGCCGGCAGCCGGGCGGCCAGGGTGTAGCGGGCGAGGTCGCCGGAGACCTCCAGGTCCTCGTTGACGCTGTCGGGGGTGAGCACGTCGTGGTCCATCCCGGCGGCCATGCGCAACCCGCTGGCCTTCGTCCGGTGCACCAGGACGGCGTGCCGGCCCTTCCCGGTGTGCTGCTCGGCCACCAGCGGCTTGCGCAGGGCGGCCGCGGCGCGGGGGTCGTCGGCGCCGGTGTTCTCGACCACCTCGTTGGCCAGCAGGTCGGACTGGAGGGCCACGTACAGGTCGCCGCGGTCGTCGGTGCAGCGCACCTCGTAGCGGATCGCGGCGATCGACCGACGGGTGAGCGACACCAGCCGGGTGCTGCGCACCTCGACGGTGCGCCCGTTGGGCGAGCGCCACTCGGTGACCCGCTCCAGCACCCCGGCCCGCAGGTCCAGGGTGCGCCGGTGGGCGATCACCTGGCCGTAGTCCAGGTCCAGCGGCGAGTCACCGACCAGCAGCCTGATGAGCTTGCCGTCGGTCACGTTGACGACGGTCTGCCCCTCCTCGGGGAACCCGTAGCCGGCCTCGGCGTAGGGCAGCGGCCGCTCCTCGAAGTACCCGTTCAGGTAGGTGCCCGGGACGGCGGAGGGCTCGCCCTCCTCCAGGGTTCCCCGCATGCCGATGTGCCCGTTGGCCAGGGCGAACACCGACTCGTTGACCGCCAGGCTCTCGTGGTCGATGGCGGTCTCGGTCACCGCCCACGGCTCGACCGGGAAGTGCGCCCGCCCCTCGGTCACGACGTCACCTCGCTGGCGCTCGCCGACGCCGTGCCGATCGGTGCCGTGCTCGTGCGTGACCTCGCAAGCTCGGTCACAGCAGCTGCGCCAGGTCGGTGACCACGACGTCGGCGCCGTGCGCCCGCAGCTCGTCGGCCTGGCCCACCCGGTCGACTCCCACCACGAACCCGAACTCCCCGGCCCGCCCCGCGGCCACGCCGGACTGGGCGTCCTCGAACACCACGGCCTCGGCCGGGGACAGACCCAGCGCCCGGGCCCCGGCCAGGAACGTGTCGGGTGCGGGCTTGCCGCGGTAACCCTCACGGGCGGTGACCACGCCGTCGATGCGGGCGTCCACCAGGTCGGCGAAGCCGCCGGCGGCGATGACCTTCTCGCCGTTGGCCGAGGCGGTCACGACGGCGACGGGCAGCCCGGCGTCCTTGACCGCCCGCAGGTAGCGCAGCGACCCCTCGTAGACGTCGACGCCGTGCTCGTCGAGCTCGGCCTGCACCAGGTCGTTCTTGCGGGTGGCGACGCCCTGCACGGTCGCCGCACCCGGTCCGTCGTCCGGGGACCCTTCCGGCAGCTCGATGCCACGGGAGGCGAGGAAGTCGCGGACGCCGTCGGCCCGCGGCTTGCCGTCGACGTAGCGCTGGTAGTCGGAGTCGGTGAACTCCCCCGCCTGCGGGTCGCGGTCGTGGAGGAAGCCGTCGAAGGTGCGCTTCCAGGCGGCCTGGTGCACCGTCGCGGTCCGGGTGAGGACCCCGTCGAGGTCGAAGAGGCAGCCACGGATGGCGTCTGGGAGTCCGAGCACGCCGTGCACGGTACGGCGCGAAGATCGTCTCCACCTGTCGAGCGGGACGCCGCTCCCCCTCCTACGTTGGGTGCGACCGAGTCCCGCGAGCCGGAGGAGCACCGCCATGTCCCGTCCCACGCCGCCCAACCCCTACGACTTCCTGCCCCAGGTCCCCGGGTTCACCGTGACCAGCACCGACGTCCGCGACGGCGAGCCGATGGGCCGCGAGCAGGTCAGCGGGAAGATGGGCCTGGACGGCGAGGACCGCTCGCCGCAGCTGTCGTGGTCAGGCGCCCCCGAGGGCACGAAGGGCTACGCCGTCACCGTCTACGACCCCGACGCCCCCACCGCGAGCGGGTTCTGGCACTGGGCCGTGACCGGCATCCCGGCCTCGGTGACCGAGCTGCCCTCCGGCGCGGCCGACGGCGAGCTGCCCGACGGTGCGCTCCAGCTGCGCAACGACGCCGGGTTCGCCGGGTTCGTGGGCGCCGCACCGCCGGAGGGCCACGGCCCGCACCGCTACTTCGTGGTGGTGCACGCGCTGGACACCGACGACCTGGGCGTGCCGGCCGAGGCCTCCTGCGCCTTCCTGGGGTTCAACCTCTTCAGCCACACGCTGGCCCGCGCGACCCTGGTGCCCACCTACGAGGTGTCCTGATCGGCACGACGCACCCGGTGTGGACCTGGGGCCCCACCGGGTAGCGCACGACCATGCGCGGTCGGGGTGGACGGGTCACGGTGCTCAGCGCCGGTCTGGTCGCCGGTCTGCTGTCGGTCCCGGGCCCGGCTGCGGCCGCGCCGGGGACCGGGTCGGCCCCCACCCCGACGGCGTCCGCGCCGCCGGCCGGGGCCATGTTGCCGGCCGGGGCCGAGGCGACCGACCGGGTCGGGACGACTGCCCAGACCGACCCCGCGCTCGCCGCCCGGGCCGCGTTCGGGGCCGCCGGGGCGGTGACCGTGCTGGTCACCCCGCAGGACCCGGCCCAGGTGCCGGGCACGACCGCCGACGCGTCGGCCCGGTCCGTGGCCGGCACCTCCGCCGCGGGGGACGTCGGTTCGCCGGTCCCCACGGCGTCGTTGGTGAAGCTCTACCTCGCCGAGGGGGTGCTGGCCGCCGCCCGCGTCGCCGGTGCTCCGCTGCCGGCCGCGGACCTGCAGCGGATCGAGGCGATGCTGACCGTGTCCGACGACGCGGCGGCCTCCGAGCTCTGGGTGGCCCACGACGGCGCGGCGGTGCTGGCCGACGTCGTCGCGCGGTACGGCCTGACGGGCACCGCGCCCCCCACACCGGACCCCGGAGTCTGGGGCAGCACCACCACCACGGCGGCGGACCTGGCGCGCTTCCTCGTGCAGCTGCCCGACGTGGCCCACCCCGACGACGCCGACCGCGTGCTCGGCGCCCTCCACCGGGCGACCCCGCTGGGCGCCGACGGCTTCGACCAGTCCTTCGGCCTGCTGGGTGCCGACCTGCTGGAGCGGGAGCCGGACGTGGCGGCCAAGCAGGGCTGGATGTGCTGCCTGGACGGCGTCCGGCACCTGCACTCGGTCGGTCTGGTCGCCGGCACCGTGGTGGTGCTGCTGGCCGCCTTCCCGACCGAGGTGGAGTGGCCCGCCGCCCGGTCGGCCCTCGACGCCGCGGCCGAGGCCGCCACCGGCAGCTAGCGGACGCGACGGGCACGATCGGACGGGCACGATCGGACGGGCGCGGTCCGACGAGCGTGCTCCGCGGTCTGCGCCGGACCCGGCGGGCCGGTCAGTCGGTGGGTCGTTCCCCCACCAGCGTGGTGCCGATGCGGGCGAAGCCCACCCGTTCGTAGACGCGGGCCACGTCGTCGTCGCCGGCGGCGAGGAACACCGTGTCGACGGTCTCGCGGGCGTGCTCGACTAGGGTCGAGGCCAGCCCGGCGCCCAGACCACGGCCCCGGAACCGGGGCAAGGTGGCGACACCGACGATCTCGCTGAACCCCACGCCGTCGACGTCGAGGGGCTGGTGGGAGCCGACCGCCACCGGGTCGCCGTCCTCGACGGCCACCATCATCACCGTCCGACCGGCCGCGATGCGCTCGCGCAGCACGTCGGTGGGTTGCGGCGGGTCGACCAGCCGCTCGGGGGCCACCCCGGGCGCCGACGAGACCGGTCCGGCTGCCGCCCCCACCGGGACGGCGAAGGCCAGCTGCGCCAGGCGCTGGTAGGTGGCCAGCTGGGGGTCCTCCGCGCCGACCAGGTAGAACCGCACCCCTTCGGGCAGGGTGACCTCGACGTCGTCGACGGCGACCAGCAGCGGCAGCTCGTCGACGACCAGGCCGGCGGCCCGGACCGCCGTACCGAGCCCGGGGTTGCGCTCGGCGAACCACTCGACGGCCTCCGGCAGGCCCGCCGCGCGCTGGACGGCCAGGGCCTCCTCGACGTCGGTGGCAGCCACCGGACCACCGCCGGGCACCGGTCGGGCCGGGTAGGGCCAGTCGGGTGACCCCGTCGGCACCACCAACCCGCCCACCGTGCGCACCGGGGTGTCGGGGAGCGGCGAGAGGGCGAAGTAGCGCTCGATGCGGTCCAGCAGAGCGGGTCGCTTCGGCACACCCGCACCCTAGACGCGGCCGGCCCGATGCACCCACCGACCGTGTCGGGGCCACCCGGGCGAGGGGGACGCCCGGCACGACGGCACCATGGTCGCCGTGACGGTCTCGACGAGGAGCCATCCCTCGCCCTACGCCGCCTTCGACCGGGCGCAGTGGCGCGCCTTGGCCGACGGGCAGGAGTTGCCGCTGGACGCCGAGGAGCTGGCGCGGCTGGCCACCCTGGGCGACCGCATCGACCTCGACGAGGTGCGCACCGTCTACCTGCCGCTGGCCCGCCTGCTGGCCCTCCAGGTGACGGCCAGCCGCCGGTTGTGGACCGCGCAGTCGGAGTTCCTGGGCACCAGCACGGCCAAGGTGCCCTACGTCATCGCCGTCGCCGGCAGCGTCGCGGTGGGCAAGAGCACCACCGCCCGCCTGCTGCAGGTGCTGCTGGCCGCTCAGCCGGACACCCCGCGGGTGGACCTGGTCACCACCGACGGCTTCCTGTACCCCAACGCCACGCTCGAGGCCCGTGGGCAGCTGGGCCGCAAGGGCTTCCCCGAGACCTACGACCGGCGCGCGCTGCTGCGCTTCCTGGCCGACGTGAAGAGCGGGCGCGGGTCGGTCAGCGCCCCGCTGTACTCCCACCAGAGCTACGACGTGGTGCCCGACCGGGCGCAGGTGGTCGACGGGCCCGACGTCCTGGTGCTCGAGGGCCTCAACGTGCTGCAGGCCGGCAGCCGTGCCGACGGCCGCGTGCCCGAGGTGTTCCTGTCGGACTTCTTCGACTTCTCGGTCTACGTCGACGCGGGCGAGGCCGACGTCGAGCAGTGGTACGTCGAACGCTTCCTGGCCCTGCGCCGCACGGCCTTCCAGGACTCGGGCGCCTACTTCCACCGGTTCGCCGACCTGACCGACGACGAGGCCGTGGGGACCGCACGCGGCATCTGGGCAGCGGTGAACGGGCCGAACCTGCGGCACAACATCGCGCCGACCCGGTCGCGGGCGCGGCTGGTGCTGCAGAAGGCGGCCGACCACTCGGTGCGCCGGGTGCTGCTGCGCAAGCTCTGATCCCCCACCCGTCGTCTCAGCCGGGCAGCAGGGCCCGGCCCTGCTCGTCCAGCGGCCAGCTCGGGTTGTGCGCGATCTCCCACCGGTGGCCGTCGGGGTCGGCGAACACCCCGTTGTAGCCGCCCCAGGAGGTGGCCGAGCCGCGACGCAGCACCGTGCCGCCCGCGGCCGTTGCCTCGGCGAGCACCGCGTCGACCTCGGCCGGCGACCCCACGTTGTGGGCCAGGGTGATGCCGCCCCACCCGCCGGCGTCGTCGGGCACTTCGGAGTCGGCGGCGAGTTCGGTGCGCGACCACAGCCCCAGGTGGGTGCCGGCCCCGTGCAGGAAGGCGACCGACTCCTGGGAGTCACCGGACTCCCGCCACCCCAGGGCGGCGTAGAACGCGCGGGCGCGGGGCAGGTCGGCGACGCCGAGGGTCAGCAGGGTGATGACGGGTCTCATGCCGACGACCATGGCACGGGGCACCGACAGGACCAGCCCGTCGCACCGAGCGGGGCGCGGCCGCACGGGCTGAGGTTGTCGTACCCCGGGTGCAGGGTGAGGGCATGGTGACCCCCACGATCCGCCAGGTGGTGCTCGACGGCACCGACGTGCGTCAGCTGGCCGAGTTCTACCGTGACCTGTTCGGGTACGCCTACCGGCCGGGCGACGAACCGGGTGCACCGGGCGCCGACGAGCTCGAGTGGCTGGTGCTGCACGGGCCGGCCGGCGCCGTGCAGCTGGCGTTCCAGCAGGTCGACGAGCTGACCCCCACCACCTGGCCCGACGACGCCGTGCCCATGCAGCTGCACCTCGACTGCTCGGTCCCCGACGTGGAGGCGCTCCAGGCCGTGCTGCACCGAGCACAGGAGCTGGGGGCCGCCGTCCGGTACGACCGCAGCGACGACCCCGACGAGCCGCTGTACGTGCTCACCGACCCGGCCGGGCACCCGTTCTGCGTCTTCGTGTCCGCCGCGTGAGCGCCCTGCGGTCGAGCCCCGGGAGACTGGGCGCATGAGCTCCCCCGACCCCACCCGTCGTGCCCCCCACGACCAGCCCTTCGGTCCCTGGGTGCAGACCACGCTGGCCGACGGGTGGGACCCCGAGCCCGAGGCTCCGCACCCGGCCGTCCCGGGAGCCGCCCAGGCGGCCGCCGCGCACCGCGCCCGGCTGCTGGCCGCCCTGCCCGGCCGCGCGGTCGTCGTCCCGTCGGGGACGGCGCCCGTGCGGGCCAACGACACCGTGTTCGGCTTCCGGCCGGCCAGCGCCTACACCTGGCTGACCGGCGACCAGGCCGAGGGTGCCGTCCTGCTGCTGGCCCCCGACGGCGCGGCCATCCTCTACCTGCCGCCCTCGGCCGGCCCGGGAACCCTCGCCTACGTCACCGACCGCCGCGAGGGCGCGCTGTGGGTCGGCGGCATCCCCTCGGCGGCGACGACCGCGCACCGGCTCGACGTCCAGGTCAAGCCGCGCACCGAGCTGGCCGCCGACCTGCGCTCGGCCGTGGACCCCCGGGTGCTCGGTGGCATCGACCCCGACCTGGGCCCGGGTGACCCCGAGCTCGGCCCCGCGATCGACCGGCTGCGGGCGGTCAAGGACCAGTGGGAGGTCGACCGGCTCGCCGAGGCGTGCGCGGCCACCGCGCGCGGGTTCGCCGACGTCGTCGCGGAGCTGCCCGGCCTGCTGGCGGCCGGCGGGCGGCGAGGTGAACGCTGGCTCGAGGGCACCTTCTGGCGCCGTGCCCGGCTGGAGGGCAACGACGTCGGGTACTCCTCGATCGTCGCCGCCGGGGCCAACGGCACCTCGCTGCACTGGGCGCCGGTCGACGGCGACCTGCGCCCCGGGCAGCTGCTGCTGGCCGACATGGGGGTGGAGACCACGTCGCTGTACACCGCCGACGTCACCCGCACCTTCTCCCTCGACGGCACCTGGACGCCGGTGCAACGGCGGGTCCACGACGCCGTCCGGGAGGCGCACCTGGCCGGCATCGCCGAGGTGCGCGCCGGCAACCCCTTCCTGGCCGCCCACCACGCGGCCCAGTGGGTGCTCGCCGACCACCTGCACCGCTGGGGGTTGATCACCCACCCCGCCGACGACGCGCTGCACCCCGACCTCGAGCGGCCCGGCGCCGGGGCGCACCGGCGGTACACGCTGCACTCCACCAGCCACCTGCTCGGCCTCGACGTGCACGACTGCGCCCGCCTCGACGGGGCCGAGTACCTGGCCACCACCCTGCAGCCCGGGCACTGCCTCACCGTGGAGCCCGGTCTGTACTTCCAGGTCAACGACCGCACCGTGCCCGACGAGCTGCGCGGCATCGCCGTCCGGCTGGAGGACGACCTGGTGGTCACCGACGGCGCGCCGCGGGTGCTGTCGGACGCGCTGCCGGTCGACGCCGACGGGCTCAGCGCGTGGATGGCCGAGGCGCAGGCTCAGCCGCGGGGCGTGTAGCGCTGCTCGTTCCGTCCGGTGGTCCCGTGCTCCAGGTGCAGGTCGAGCCGGCCGCCGGCGTCGAGAGCCGCGACGTGGCCCTGCGCGGTCGCCCAGGAGACCCCGGTGACCTCGGCCAACTGGATCATCGACGTCGTCCGCGGGAGCCCATCGCCTCGAGCGCCGACGGGGTCGACCACGTGGTGCACGAGCAGCCCGAGGACGTCGCCCAGGCCCTCATCACCCTTACCGACGGCGCGGACATGGTGGTGCTGCCCGCGCGCCGCCGGTCGGTGACGATGACGTTCCTGCGGGGCAGCAACGCCATGCGGGTCATCGCCGAGGCGCACTGCCCGGTCGTGACGGTGGAGTCGCCCGCCTGACCCCACCCGCACCCGGCATGGGAGCCCATGCACCCGGTCCGGACCTCCGGAACCGGGTGCATGGGCTCCCACGCCCCGGGGGCCGGGGGCGGGGCCAGGGGCCGAGGGGGGCGGGGCCGGGAAAGCGGAGGTCAGGCCTGGGCGAGTTCCTGGACGGTGCCGACGCCCTCGGGGTCGCCGTCCGCCCGCGGCTGCTGCGCAGCGACCGGCGCGGGCTCGACGTCGGCGAACGCCTCGGGGGACGGGCACGAGCACACCAGGTTGCGGTCGCCGTGGGCGCCGTCGATGCGGCGCACCGGAGCCAGGTACGAGCGGTCGACCAGCGCGGGCAGCGGGTGGACGGCGACCTCGCGGGAGTACGGCCGGTCCCAGTCGCGGGCCAGCATCGCCAGCGTGTGCGGGGCGTTGCGCAGCGGGTTGTCGGTGGCGTCCCACTCCCCCGACTCCACCCGGGCGATCTCGCCACGGATGGCGACCATCGCGTCGACGAACCGGTCGAGCTCGGCGAGGTCCTCGCTCTCGGTCGGCTCGACCATCAGCGTGCCGTTGACCGGGAAGCTCATGGTCGGGGCGTGGAAGCCGTAGTCGACCAGCCGCTTGGCGATGTCGTCGTTGGTGACGCCGGTGGCCTTGGTGATGCCGCGGATGTCGAGGATGCACTCGTGGGCCACGAGCCCCTCGGCGCCGGTGTAGAGCACCGGGTAGTGCTCGCGCAGCCGGGCGGCCACGTAGTTGGCGGCCAGGATCGCGTGCTCGGTGGCCGAGCGCAGGCCGTCGGGGCCCATGAGCCGGAGGTAGGCCCACGAGATCGGCAGGATGCCCGCCGACCCGAAGGGCGCGCCCGACACCGCGGGGCCCTGCCCACCGGTCTCGACCAGCGGGTGACCGGGCAGGAAGGGCACCAGGTGCTCGGCCACACCGATCGGCCCCACGCCGGGGCCGCCGCCGCCGTGTGGGATGCAGAACGTCTTGTGCAGGTTGAGGTGGCTGACGTCGGAGCCGAAGCGCCCCGGGCGGGCGAGCCCGACCAGCGCGTTGAGGTTGGCGCCGTCGACGTACACCTGACCGCCGGCGTCGTGCACCGCGGCGCAGATGTCGCACACCGCGGTCTCGAACACCCCGTGCGTCGACGGGTAGGTGATCATCAGTGCGGCCAGCCGGTCGGCGTGCTGCTCGACCTTGGCCCGCAGGTCGGCGACGTCGACGTTGCCCTGGTCGTCGCAGGCCACCACGACCACGCGCATGCCGGCCATGACCGCCGACGCCGCGTTCGTGCCGTGCGCCGAGGACGGGATCAGGCAGACGTCGCGCTGGGAGTCCCCGCGGGACTGGTGGTACCCGCGGATCGCCAGCAGCCCGGCGAACTCGCCCTGCGACCCGGCGTTGGGCTGCACGCTCACCGCGGCGTACCCGGTGATCTCGGCCAGCCCGGCGCACAGCTCGTCGACCAGCTGGGCGTACCCGCGGGCCTGCTCGGCCGGGGCGAAGGGGTGCAGGCCGGCGAACTCGGGCCAGGTGATGGCGGCCATCTCGGTGGCGGCGTTGAGCTTCATGGTGCACGAGCCCAGCGGGATCATCGTGCGGTCGAGCGCGAGGTCCTTGTCCGACAGCGAGCGCAGGTAGCGCAGCATCGCGGTCTCGCTGCGGTGCGCCGCGAACCCCGGGTGGGTCAGGTACTCGCTGCGCCGGTGCAGCTGCGCCGGCAACGCGTCGGTGGCGTCGTCCAGGCCTCCGGGCTCGACGCCGAAGGCGGCGGCGACGTCGTGGAGCGTGGCCACCGTGGTCGTCTCGTCGCAGGCGACCGCGACGTGGTCGGCGTCGACCAGCCGCAGGTTGATCCGGCGCTCGGCGGCAGCGGCGAGCACGGCGGCACCGCGCCCGGGCACCCGGGCCAGCACGGTGTCGAAGAAGTGCTCGTGGACGACGTCGACCCCACCGGCCCGCAGCCACCCGGCCAGCGTGGTGGCGCTGCGGTGGGTGCGCGCCGCGATCGCCGCCAGCCCCTCGGGTCCGTGGTAGGTCGCGTAGGCCCCGGCGATCACCGCCAGCAGCACCTGCGCGGTGCAGATGTTGCTGGTCGCCTTCTCGCGGCGGATGTGCTGCTCGCGGGTCTGCAGGGCCAGCCGGTAGGCGACGTCGCCGTCGGCGTCCACCGAGACGCCCACCAGGCGGCCGGGCAGCTGCCGGGCCAGGCCCTCGCGCACCGACAGGTAGCCGGCGTGCGGGCCGCCGTAGCCCATGGGCACGCCGAAGCGCTGCGTCGTGCCGCAGGCGACGTCGGCGCCCCACTCCCCCGGTGCCTCCAGCAGCGTCAGTGCCAGCAGGTCGGCGGCGACGACGACGGCGGCACCGGCGGCGTGCGCGGCCGCGGTGAGCGCCCGGTGGTCGCGCACCGCCCCGGAGGCACCCGGGTAGGCCAGCAGCACACCGAACGCGGACGGGACGTCGGCCGGCCAGCCCTGCGACAGGTCGGCCACGTGCAGGGTGATGCCCAGCGGCTCCGCCCGGGTCTGCAGCACCGCCAGCGTCTGGGGCAGGGTGTCGGCGTCGACCACGAAGACGCTCTCGGGCTTCGCCCGGCCGGCCCGGCGCACCAGGGTCATGGCCTCGGCAGCGGCGGTGGCCTCGTCGAGCATCGAGGCGCCGGCGACGGGCAGCCCGGTAAGGTCGGCGATGACGGTCTGGAAGTTGAGCAGGGCCTCCAGCCGGCCCTGGCTGATCTCGGGCTGGTAGGGGGTGTAGGCGGTGTACCAGGCCGGGTTCTCCAGGATGCAGCGCTGGATCACCGCCGGGGTGGTGGTGCCGCTGTAGCCCAGGCCGATCATCGAGGTGAACACCTCGTTGGCGGCCGCCCGCTCGCGGAGGGCGGCGAGCACCTCGGCCTCCCCCGCGGCGGCGGGCACCTGGAGCGGGCTGCGGTCGCGCACGACCTCGGGCACCGCGGCGTCGACCAGCGCGTCGAGCGAGGGCTGCCCGACGGCCTCGAGCATGCGGGCGACGTCGGCGGGGCGGGGCCCGATGTGCCGGGCGGCGAACGCCCCGGTCGGCTGCAGTGCGTCCAGTGCGGGGAGCGGGAAGTCCACGCCCCGAACGTACCCGGGTGGGGTCAGGCGGTGGCGCGACGCCGACGGCGCGCGGACAGCTCGTCGTCGGCCTGCACCGGCCCGCCGTCGAGGCGCTCGGCCGGGAGTTCGGCGAGCTCGCCGGAGAGCTCGCGCAGCGCACCGGAGACGGCGATGCCGAACACGCCCTGCCCGCCGGCGAGCAGGTCGACGACCTCCTCGGCGGAGGTGCACTCGTAGACGGTGGCGCCGTCGGACAGGAGCGTGATGTTGGACAGCTCCTTCACCCCGCGGGTGCGCAGGTGGTCCACGGCCTTGCGGATGTTCTGCAGCGAGACCCCGGTGTCCAGCAGACGCTTGACGACCTTGAGCACCAGGATGTCGCGGAAGCTGTAGAGGCGCTGGGTGCCCGACCCGGTGGCGGTGCGCACCGACGGGGAGACCAGACCTGTTCTCGCCCAGTAGTCCAGCTGCCGATAGGTGATACCAGCGGCGGCGCACGCCGTCGGGCCGCGGTAGCCGAAGGCGTCGCTGTCGGCCTCGTCGTAGGAGGGAGCGCCCACGGCTGCGTCGGTGAACAGCTGACCCTGGTTGCCGTCGCCCACGTCAGCGTCCTCCTCGTCGAGCGGCCGAACCGGACGTCCGGGTCGCAGTCCCCGTGCGGCGGCCGAGCCGAGGGCTCGACTTGCACCGGGGTGATTCGTCGAAGGTAAGCGGGCCTGCTGGGGTGGTCAACCGAGGCGTGCGGCGTGTCGACCAGCTCACCCGCCGGGGTGACCTGACCGTGACCTGCGATGGGCTGGCCGTGACCGCCCCGTCACAGACGGTCAGCTGCCGGACTCCTGCTGGCCAGGTCCGAAGAAGTCGTCGGGGGTCACCTGGTCCAGGAACTCCCGGAACTTCTCGACCTCGTCCTCCTGCTCGTCGGGGATCTCGATGCCGACCTCGTCGAGCAGTGCCTCGGCGCCGTAGATCGGCGCGCCGGTGCGCACGGCCAGGGCCACCGCGTCGGAGGGGCGGGCACTGACGGTGCGCTGCTCCCCGAACACCAGCTCGGCCAGGTAGATGCCGTCCTTCATCTCGGTGATGTGCACCGCCTGCAGGCTGGCACCCAGCGCGGTCACCACCTCGCGCAGCAGGTCGTGGGTCATCGGCCGCGCCGGCCGCACCCCCTGCTGCTCGAACGCGATCGCCGCGGCCTCCACCGCGCCGATCCAGATCGGCAGGTAGCGCTCGCCCTGGGTCTCCTTGAGCAGCAGGATCGGCTGGTTGCCGGGCAGCTCGACCCGCACGCCGACCACTCTGAGCTCCTGCACGTCGGGCCTCCCCCGGTCGGTGTGGTCGGCCCCGCCGGTGGCGGGGCCGGTGCTGCGGTCGCTGCCCATCAACCTACGCGGCGTCAGGAGCCGGCGTCGGCGCCCAGCACCTCGCGCAGCCGCGCCTGCAGCAGCGCCGTGTGCAACTGGGCCGAGAGCGCCCCCAGGTCGGTCAGCTGCTCCGCGGCCCGGGCGTGCGCGTCCTCGGAGCGGGCCAGCAGAGCCGGGGCCACCACCTGCTCCAGCAGCGCCGCCTCGCGCTCGGCGCTGGTGCGGTACACCCGCAGGTGCCGGGCCTCGATGCCGTGCCGGGCCAGCCCGCCGGCCGCGCGGGCCACCGCCACCGCGGCCGCCGGGTAGCGCCCGTCGGCACCGGGGGCCAGCAGCCCGAACTGCACGCAGTCGGCCAGCTGCTCCCGCTCCAGGCCCGCGGCCGCGCAGAGCTCGGTCTCCGACAGCGGCCCGGACGTCAGCTCGGTCGTCGGCTCCGTCGTCGGCTCGGTCGGGGCACCCGACGTCGCCGCGGCCGGCGCGGTGGGCGAGGCCGGCGGCCCGGCCGGCGGCGCCGGGGTGCCCGGGTCTACCGCGGGTGGGGCGAGCGCGCCGGCCGGCTCCTCCCCCCGGTCGATCGCGTCGAGCTGCTCCTTGATCACGCGCAGCGGGAGGTAGTGGTCCCGCTGCGCGGTGAGCACGTAGCGCAGGCGCGCGATGTCGGCGGTGGAGAACTTGCGGTAGCCCGACGGCGTGCGCTGCGGGTGGACGAGGTCCTCGCCCTCCAGGTAGCGGATCTTGGAGATCGTGACGTCGGGGTACTCGTCGCGCAGGTCGGCGAGCACCTCGCCGATGGTGAACCGGGGCCGGCCGTCGACCTGGGCCGCGCCCGCGTCGGGGAGCTGGTCCCCGGGCCGGGGCGCGGCGGTCACGACGTGGCGGGCTCGCCGGTGCGCGGCCCGGTCAGGTAGACCAGCCGGAACTTGCCGATCTGCACCTCGTCACCACCGGCGAGCGAGGCTACGTCGACCGGCTCGCGGTTGACGTAGGTGCCGTTGAGGCTGCCGACGTCGTGCACGGTGAAGCCGCCGCCCTCGCGGTGGAACTCGACGTGCCGACGGCTCACGGTGACGTCGTCGAGGAAGATGTCGCTGTCGGGGTGCCGGCCTGCGGTGGTGACCTCCTGGTCGAGCAGGAAGCGGCTGCCGGCGTTGGGGCCACGCTTGACCACCAGCAGGGCCGAACCGGCCGGGAGCGACTCCACGGCGCCCGCGTGGGCGTCGAGCGGCGTCTCCCCGGTCTGCGGCGCCTCGCCGGAGTCCTCGCCGCCCACCTTGGGGATGACGCTGGTGGACTCACCCACGCGCTCGGCGGAGAGGGCCGAGCCGCACTGCGCGCAGAAGCGACTGCCCTCGGGGTTCTGGTGTCCACATCGAGTGCAGTGCACGGTGTCTCCTCCGGTGTGCAGGCGGCGCCGCCGCGGTCCTCCTGCCGACTCTGGTGTCGAGCAGGGGGTCGGGCCGCGGCCGGCCGGCGGACGACGGGCCGGGCGGCCCGCCGTGGGTCGGCCGCCGCGTCTGCGGACGGGCCGGGATCATCGAACCAGTCGGCCGACCCGAGGGTCAACCGGACGTCGAGGCTTGTGGTGCGAGGCCGTCCACGACGCGCTGCTCGCGCCGACGACGACCTGTCCGGCGAGCATAGTGATCGCCGCACCCGGGGTGCCCGGGGGGACTCAGCCCTGGTCGACCAGCGCCTGGTAGGCAGCCGCGTCGAGCAGCTCGGCGGTGGGGTCCTCGACGTCGCCGGTGACCTCGATCTCGAGCAACCACCCCTCGCCGTAGGGATCGGAGTTGACCGTCTCGGGCGCCTCGGCCAGGGCCGCGTTCACCGCGGTGACCGTGCCGGCCAGCGGGGCGTAGACGTCGGAGACGCTCTTCGTGGACTCGACCTCGCCGACGGGGGTGCCCACCGCGAGCTCCTCCCCGACCTCGGGCAGCTGCACGTAGACGATGTCGCCCAGGGCGTCCTGGGCGTGGTCGGTGATGCCGATGCGCACCACGGTGGCGGCCCCGGAGGACCCCTGGACCTGGGCCCACTCGTGCTGGTCGGTGTAGCGGCGGTCCTCGGGCGTGCTCATGCGGGGCGGGGCTCCTGTGGGACGGGTGCGGTCAGTCGTCGACGGGTTCAGCGTATTGAGGCTCGTCGAGGGGCCGCAACGCGTCGACCACGACGAGGTCGGACTGCTCGATGCGGACGTCGCCGCCCTTGCCGCGGACGGCAGCACTGACCCCCCCGGGAATGCCCATGGCGGTGGCCAGCACCTGCGGGTCGCCGATGACCACCACGACGTAGGGGGCGGTGAGGCCCGTGCCGTCCATGGTGAGGTTGCCCGCCGAGCCGGTGACCGCGCTGCTCACCCCGACGCGGACGTCGTCGACCTGCATCGTCTCGGCACCGGCGCCGCGCAGCTCCTGGATGGCGTTCAGCAGGACCGCGGGGGTCACCTGGCCCTCGGGGTCGGTGATCGTCATCGTCAGGCCGGGGCCCTGGGCCGCGATGCTGCCGTTGAGGATGCCCAGCTCGGTGGCCCGGCGCTGGGCCTCGGCCAGGGCCGCGGCGGACTGGCTGTCGGTGTCGGTCAGCTGCTGCAGGGCCGTGCGCTGCTCCTGGATCTGCTCGCGCAACCGGTCCTCGCGGGCGTTGACGTCGTCGAGGATGCGCACGAGGTCCTCCTCGCGGGCACCGCTGTAGGTGGCGTCGGTGTCGGTGCTGCGGACCTGGACGGCGAAGGCGAAACCCAGCAGCAGGGTGAGCACCCCGATGAGGGCGGCCGCCAGCCGGTCGCGCCGGTGGTGCCGGACCCGGTGCCACAGCGACGGCCCGCCGGCCTGGGTGGTCGCGGGTGCGTCCGCCGGCTGCGGGGCGTCTGCGTCGGCGGTGTCGTGGTCGGCGGTGTCGTGGTCGGGTCGGTGGGCGTCGGCCATCGGTGCTCCCCTCAGGCCCGGAACAGGTGTCGGCGGATGGCGGCGGCGTTGCCGAAGATGCGGATGCCCAGCACGACGACCACGGCGGTGGACAGCTGCGCCCCCACCCCCAGCTGGTCACCCAGGAAGACGATGACCGCGGCGACGACGACGTTGGACACGAACGACACCACGAACACCCGGGCGTCGAAGATGCCGTCGAAGCGGGCCCGGATGCCGCCGAAGACGGCGTCGAGGGCGGCCACGACGGCGATGGGCAGGTAGGGCTGCAGCCAGACCGGCACGCTCGGGTCGAGCAGCAGGCCGAGCACCACGCCCACCGCGAGGCCGAGGATGGGGATCACCGGGTCAGTCTCCGTCGTCCGTGGTCGGGGGTGTGTCCGGGTCGGTGGCCGGATCAGTCGCCGGTGCCGAACCGGCGGGGTCCACCGGTTCGGCGTTGCGCAGCTCGGCGCTGCTGGCCCCGGGGAGCTGGAGGTCCTCGGACCGGCCGAAGGTGAACACCCAGTCGTAGGTGACCTGCAGCTGGCCCAGGTAGGTGGCCTCGGGGGTCTGCAGGAAGCCGTTGTTCAGCGCGTCGGGGTCACCGATCGCCTGCACCTCGTAGGGGCTGGTGACCGGGCGCAGGTCGACCAGGATCGCCCCGCCGGCCTGCCGGATGGTCGTGGTGGGCCCCAGCCGTTGCCCGTCGATGCTGATCGCCTCGGCGCCGGCCGACCACAGGGCGTTGACCAGCAGCTGCAGGTCCCGGTCGAGCACCTGGGCGACCTCGTCGTCGGCGGTGGCGTCGGCCACCGGGTCGTCGCCGGCGGAGGGCAGGGCGTTGCCCAGGGTGACCACCAGCCCCGGCCCGCGCACCGGCTGCGAGGCGGCACCGGCCTCCTGGCGGGCGAGGTCGGCCAGGGCCACCTGGCCGACGGCGGAGGCCGACAGCGCCTGGTCGCGGGCGGCGCCGACGTCGGCCTGCAGCTGCGCGAGACCCGTGACCAGGTCGTCGGTCACCTCGGACTCGCGGTCGATGTCGGCGATCAGGGCCTCGCGGATCTGCTGGCGCCCCTCGGACCCCGCAGCTGCCTGGTCGTAGGTCAGCGCGGCGAGCAGGCCGGCGAGGGCCATCGTGGCCGCGACCGCGGCCTGGCCCCGTCGGCGGGCAGCCCGGGTCGGGGCCGGGCGCGTGGCCCGCGCGGCAGCGGCCTGCGCGTAGGCCGGGTCGACGGTCTCGGCGAGCACCTGGTCCAGCAGCGAGGCGCCCAGCGACCGGGTGCGGGAGGCCTGCTGGGTGCCGGTCACCGCTCGGCCCGGCTCTGGCGGACCAGGCCGACGGCCTGCACCACGTACAGGACGGCGGCCAGCAGGTACAGCGCCCCGCCCCAGATGGTCAGGGCGTAGGCCGGCGGGGCGATGACGGTGGCCAGCCAGCCGGTGCCGTCGGCCATCAGCAGGCCGGGGAAGGCGTAGAGGAGGATGAACGTGGCCGCCTTGCCCAGGTAGTGGACCTGCAGCGGGGGCCAGCCGTGGGCGCGCAGCACGAGCAGGACGACGGCCAGCAGCAGTTCGCGGGCCACGATGACCGCCACGAACCACAGCGGCACCACGTCGCGGAGGACGAAGGCGACCAGGGTGGCGACGATGTAGAGCCGGTCGGCGGCCGGGTCCAGCAGCGCACCGAGCCGGCTGGACTGCCCCAGCGCCCGGGCGAGCTTGCCGTCGGCCCAGTCGGTGACCCCCGAGACCATGAGGACGACGACCGCCCAGCCGTCGGCCTGCGGCCCCAGCAGCAGCCACAGGAACAGCGGGACGCCGAGCAGCCGCAGCACCGACAGCGCGTTGGGGACGGTCCAGACCGCGTCGCCGAGCTCGTCACGCGACACCGGGGGCGCCTTGGCACCCTCGGCGGTCCCTCGCTCCCCCACAGCCACCAGCCCAGGCTAGTGGCCGGTACCGACACGGGTCATCGCGGCGCGGCCGGTCACCGGACGGGGCGGGTGCAGGTGGCCGTCAGCGCCCCCTCGGGGGCCGCCCGGGCCAGCAGCGAGTCGAGCCGCATGACCCACGCCGCAGGGCTACGCCGCAGGGCTACGCCGCAGGGCTACGCACCCGGCCTGTCGCGGCGGTCGTCCCAGGTCGGCTGACCACCCGCGTCCGGGACGTCGGCGAGCGCGGTCCGGTCCCCCGCTGCCGACGCCGGGACGACGCTGAGCGTGCCGTCGCTCTCCAGGACGACGGCGGCCACGTCGGTGAGCGCGCCCTGACCGCTGGCCCGCACCGCCTGCCTGACCTCGGACTCCGCGACCCGCTGGGCGCGCATCGCGTCCGGGCGGAAGTCGCCGTCGACCAGCACGGGCGTCGGCCGGGCCGTGACGACCGACCGGGCCCACGGGAGCCGCACGGTGAGCCGGGCGACCACGTACTGCAGGGCCACCAGCAGGACCAGGGCCGACGCGCCCTCGGACCAGGAGACGTCGGAGCTGAGCAGCACCGTTGCCAACGTCGACCCCAGGGCGACGGTGACGACCAGGTCGAAGGCGTTGAGCTTGGCCAGCGTCCGTTTCCCGGACACGCGCAGCACCAGCACGAGGGCCGCGTAGGCACTCACCCCCACCAGCAGGATCCGGAGCAGGTCGGACCAGGTGTCGAACCACATCGACCTGCCCTACCCGGGGGCCCGGCACCGCCGAAACCCCCACCGAAACCCCCATCGAAATCCCCGCCGAGACCCCCGCCGGTCAGCCGCGGGGCACCAGCCGGTGCAGCTGGGTGACGTGCCGGGGCTCGAGCTCGCGGATCGAGCTCACCCCGAGCAGCCGCATGGTGCGCACGATCTCCGTCGTCAGGATCTCGATGGTCCGGTCCACGCCGGCGCGGCCGCCGGCCATCAGGCCGTAGAGGTAGGCCCGGCCGATGAGCGTGAACGAGGCGCCCAGGGCCATGGCAGCCACCACGTCAGCGCCGTGCATGATCCCGGTGTCGACCATGACGCACGCCTCGTCCCCGACCTCCGCGCGCACCGCGGGCAGCAGGTGGAAGGGCACCGGCGCGCGGTCGAGCTGACGACCACCGTGGTTGGACAGCACGATGCCGTCGACCCCGGCGTCCAGCACTCGGACCGCATCGGCGACGGACTGCACACCCTTGACCACGAGCTTGCCCGGCCACATGCCGCGGATGACGTCGAGGTCGTCGTAGCTGATGGTGGGGTCCATCGCCATGTCCAGCAGGTCACCCACGGTGCCGCCGGTGGTCGACAGCGAGGCGAACTCCAGCTTGGGGGTGGTCAGGAAGTCCCACCACCACCACGGCCGCAGGCTGGCGTCCAGCACCGTGGAGGCGGTCAGCTGGGGCGGGATGGAGAACCCGTTGCGCTTGTCCCTCAGCCTGGCTCCGGCGATCGGGGTGTCCACGGTGAACTGCAGGGTGTCGAACCCCGCAGCGGCGGCGCGCTCCACCAGGCCGTAGGAGATCGACCGGTCGCGCATCACGTAGAGCTGGAACCAGTTGCGGCCGTGCGGGTTGGCCGCCTGCACGTCCTCGATCGTCGTGGTGCCCAGGGTGGAGAGGGTGAAGGGGATGCCTGCCGCTCCCGCCGCACCCGCGCCGGCCGTCTCGCCCTCGGTCTGCATCAGCCGGGTGAACCCGGTCGGGGCGATCCCGAAGGGCAGCGCGCTGGGCCCGCCCAGCACCTGCACCGAGGTGTCGACGTCGACGGCGGGGCGCAGCACGTCGGGGTGGAACTCCACGTCGGCGAACGCCTGCCGCGCCCGGGCCAGCGACAGCTCGCCCTCCGCCGCGCCGTCGGTGTAGTCGAACGCCGCCCGCGGGGTGCGCCGCTTCGCGACCCTGCGCAGGTCGGCGATGGTCTGCGCAGCAGCCAACCGGCGCCTCTTCCCGCTCAGCTCCGGCTTCTTGAACCGCACCAGCTCGAGCAGCTCGGCGGGGCGGGGCGACTGGCGGCGGACCGGTGGCATCACAGCACCTCGAGGACGTCGGGTCGGGGTGTCATGCGGTGCGCTCACCCCGGGCGGTCGAGCGGCGGGCCATGGAGGACTCGCGCACCACGAGCACGGGTTCGTAGACGATCTGCTCGTGCACGTGCTCGTCGGAGGCCTCGTCGAGCAGCAGCTGCGCGGCCCGCCGACCCATCTCCTGGCGCGGCTTGCGCACCGAGGTGAGCGGCACGGCGGCGGCTGCGGCGAAGTCGATGTCGTCGTAGCCGACGATGGAGCACTCGTCGGGCACCCGGACGCCGTGCCTGGTCATCTCCTGCAGCACACCCAGGGCCAGCAGGTCGTTGGCGCAGATGACCGCGGTCGGGCGCACCGCCGCCGGCATGCCGATGATCTGCGCGGCGGCCTCGCGGCCGGTCGCGACGGTCAGCACCTCGGGGGCGAACACGGTGAGCGACTCCTCGGCACCCCACTGCTCGCGGACCGCGGCCACCACGCCGGTGTACCGCTCCTGGATCTGCGGCAGCCCCGAGGACCCGCCCACGAAGGCGATGCGCCGGTGGCCACGCTGGATCAGGTGGTCGGCGGCCAACCGGCCACCCAGCACGTCGTCCACCGCGACCGAGCACTGCCCGGGGCCTGTCGCTCGGCGGTCGACCAGCACCACGGGGATGCCCCGCCGGCGCAACGACTCCAGGTGTGTAGAGAGGTCGGCGGTCGGGGTGATGAGCACGCCCTGCACGCGCTGCTCGGCCAGCAGGTCGAGGTAGGCCGACTCCTTGGTCGGTCGGTCGTCGGAGTTGCACAGGATGACGGCGAGGCCGGCGTCGTTCGCGACGTCCTCGACCCCGCGGGCGACGTCGGTGAAGAACGGGTTGGCGATGTCGAGGACGACGAGGCCCAGCGTGCGGGACGTGCCCGCGCGCAGCTGACGGGCCGACTCGTTGCGCACGAACCGCAGCTCGGCGATCGCGGCGAGCACCCGTTCGCGGCTGTCCGCGCCGACCTGGTCGGGTCGGTTCAGCACGTTGCTGACCGTGCCCAGCGAGACCCCGGCCCGGCGGGCGACGTCGCGGATGCTCGCGGACAGGGCGGTCTCCTCGGGTCGACGTGGCCGGTTCACGGTAGGACCCGGACGCCGACATGCTGGCACAGACCTGAAACGTGTCAACCACATCGACGCGTCCCGTGCCGCGACGCTGCCGGGTGATTGACAGCGCACAGCCCGGCCTCCTAACGTTCGTGCCATCAGCCATTGAATCGTTTCACTGAACACCACCCACACGACCACGAGGCCACCTGGCCGCCCCTCCTCCTCCTCCCCCCCCGAGGCAGCCGCCCCGGGATCGGCCGTGCTCGTCTTGCGCGCCGTCACGAGGTTTCTCGGCACCGGCGAGACACCGCCGGAGCCGGCCCTGGACTCCGAGGCCCACCTCGCCACCACCACCGACACCGGAGACACACCATGACCGACCTCCGCGCCGCAGCCCTGCAGGCGCTGCGTGCCCAGACCATCGAGATCCCGTCGTGGGCGTTCGGCAACTCCGGCACCCGGTTCAAGGTCTTCGGCGCCCCCGGCGTCGCCCGCGACCCCTTCGAGAAGATCGCCGACGCCGCGCAGGTGCACGCCTGCACCGGCGCTGCCCCCCGCGTCTCGCTGCACATCCCGTGGGACCGGGTCGAGGACTACGGGAAGCTCGCCGCCCACGCCGCCGACCTCGGCGTCGCGATCGGCGCGATCAACTCCAACCTCTTCCAGGACGACGAGTACCGCCTGGGTTCCCTCACCCACGCGGACACGGCGATCCGGGACAAGGCGATCGCGCACCACGCCGAGTGCGTCGAGGTCATGCGGGCCACCGGCTCGACCGACCTCAAGCTGTGGCTGCCCGACGGCACCAACTACGCCGGCCAGGACGACCTGCGCGCCCGGCAGGACCGGCTCGCCGACTCGCTGCAGCAGATCTACGCCCTGCTCGACCCCGGGCACCGTCTGCTGATCGAGTACAAGATCTACGAGCCCTACTTCTACGCGATGGACATCCCCGACTGGGGCACCTCGCTGGTGCACTGCCTGGCCCTCGGCGACCAGGCCCAGGTCGTGCTCGACACCGGCCACCACGCGCCCAGCACCAACATCGAGTTCATCGTCATGCAGCTGCTGCGCGTCGGGCGCCTCGGCGCCTTCGACTTCAACAGCCGCTACTACGGCGACGACGACCTCATCGTCGGCTCGGCCGACCCGTTCCAGCTGTTCCGGATCATGAACGAGATCGTCGAGGCCGACGCCCTGCGGCCCGACTCGGGCATCAACTTCATGCTCGACCAGTGCCACAACATCGAGCCGAAGATCCCCGGCCAGATCCGGTCGGTGACCAACGTGCAGGAGGCCACCGCCAAGGCGTTGCTGGTCGACCGCGAGGCGCTGCACGCCGCCCAGCAGGCCGGTGACGTGCTCGGGGCGCACGGTGCGCTGAACGACGCCTTCGCCACCGACGTCCGGCCGCTGCTGGCCGAGCTGCGCGAGTCCGCGGGCCTGGCACCCGACCCCTACCGGGCGTACGCCGCCTCCGGCTACGCCGACCGCATCGCCGCCGAGCGCACGGGGGGCACCCCGGCCTCCTGGGGCGCCTGAACGACAGGACGACGACATGACCAACCCCGTGGTGACCGAGCTGCTCCAGCGTTCGAACGAGCTGGGCGCCGACCCGCGCAACACCAACTACGCCGGCGGCAACACCTCCGCCGCCGGCACCGACACCGACCCGGTGACCGGCCAGCCGGTCCAGCTGCTGTGGGTGAAGGGCTCCGGCGGCGACCTGGGCACCCTCACCGAGCCCGGCCTGGCCGTGCTGCGGCTGGACCGGCTGCGCGCCCTGGTCGACGTCTACCCCGGCGTCGACCGCGAGGACGAGATGGTCGCCGCGTTCGACTACTGCCTGCACGGCCGCGGCGGCGCCGCGCCGTCGATCGACACCGCCATGCACGGCCTCGTGCGGGCCGCCCACGTCGACCACCTGCACCCCGACTCCGGCATCGCCCTGGCCACCGCCGCGGACGGCGAGGAGCTCACCCGCCGCTGCTTCGGCGACCGCGTGGTGTGGGCGCCCTGGCGCCGCCCGGGCTTCCAGCTCGGGCTGGACATCGCCGCGGTCGCCGAGGCCAACCCGCAGGCCATCGGCGCCGTCCTCGGCGGGCACGGCATCACCGCGTGGGCCGACACCTCCGAGCAGTGCCGGGCCAACAGCCTGGAGATCATCCGCACCGCCGAGTCGTTCCTCGCCGAGCACGGCAAGGCCGACCCGTTCGGCGCGCGGCTCCCGGAGTTCGAGCCGCTGCCCGAGGCCGAGCGCCGCGAGCGTGCCGCTGCGCTCATGCCGCTGCTGCGCGGGCTGGCGTCGACGGACAAGCCGCAGGTCGGCCACCTGACCGACGCCGACGTCGTCCTGGACTTCCTCGCCTCGGCCGAGCACCCGCGGCTGGCCGCGCTGGGCACCAGCTGCCCGGACCACTTCCTGCGCACCAAGGTGCGCCCGATGGTGCTCGACCTGCCCCCGACCGCCCCGCTGGAGCAGGTGACCGCCCGGCTGCGCGAGCTGCACGAGGCCTACCGCGCCGACTACGCCGGCTACTACGAGCGCCACGCCGACGCCGACAGCCCCGCCATGCGCGGCGCCGACCCGGCGATCGTGCTGCTGCCCGGTGTGGGCATGGTCAGCTTCGGGGCGAACAAGCAGACCGCCCGGGTGGCCGGTGAGTTCTACGTCAACGCGATCAACGTGATGCGGGGTGCGGAGTCGGTCTCCACCTACGCCCCCATCGACGAGGTCGAGAAGTTCCGCATCGAGTACTGGGCGCTGGAGGAGGCCAAGCTCGCCCGGATGCCGAAGCCCAAGCCGCTGGCCTCCCGGGTCGCGCTGGTCACCGGCGCCGCCTCGGGCATCGGCAAGGCCATCGCCGAGCGGCTGGCCGTCGAGGGCGCCTGCGTCGTCGTCGCCGACCTGGACCTCGCGAAGGCCCAGGCGGCAGCCGCCGGCATCGGTTCGACCGACGTGGCCGTGGGCGTGGCTGCCGACGTGTCCGACGCCGCCGCGGTCGCCGCCGCCTTCCGCGACGCCGTGCTGGCCTTCGGCGGGGTGGACCTGGTGGTCAACAACGCCGGCCTGTCGGTCTCCAAGCCGCTGCTGGAGACCACCGAGCGCGACTGGGACCTGCAGCACGACGTCATGGCCAAGGGCAGCTTCCTGGTCTCGCGCGAGGCGGCCCGGGTGATGGTCGAGCAGGGCCTGGGCGGCGACGTCGTCTACATCTCCTCGAAGAACTCGGTGTTCGCCGGCCCGAACAACATCGCCTACTCCGCGGTGAAGGCCGACCAGGCGCACCAGGTGCGGCTGCTGGCCGCCGAGCTGGGCGAGCACGGCATCCGGGTCAACGGCATCAACCCCGACGGCGTGGTGCGCGGTTCGGGCATCTTCGCCGGCGGCTGGGGCGCCCAGCGCGCCGCGGTCTACGGCGTGCCGGAGGAGGAGCTGGGCGCCTACTACGCCCAGCGCACCCTGCTCAAGCGCGAGGTGCTGCCCGAGCACGTGGCCGACGCCGTCTTCGCCCTCACCGGCGGGGAGCTGACCCGCACCACGGGTCTGCACGTGCCCGTCGACTCCGGCGTCGCCGCCGCCTTCCTCCGATGAGGGTGCGGTGAGGTTCGCCGCCGTCGACCTCGGCGCCTCGAGCGGGCGGGTGATGGTCGCCGACGTCGGCCCCGGTCGGCTGGAGCTCACCGAGGTGCACCGGTTCGCCAACCGGCCGGTGGCGGCGGGCGGGCGCCTGCACTGGGACGTCCTGTCGCTGTACGCCGGCGTGCTCGACGGCCTGCGGGCCGCCGGGCGCACCGGCCCGCTGGACGGCGTCGGCATCGACAGCTGGGCGGTCGACGTCGGCCTGCTCGACGCCGACGGTGCGCTGCTGGGCAACCCGCTGCACTACCGGGACGCCGGCCACGAGGCGGGTGTGCCGCAGGTGCACGCGGTGGCCGATGCCGCCGAGCTGTACCGGGTCAACGGGCTGCAGCACCTCCCCTTCAACACCGTCTTCCAGCTCGCCGCCCGGCGCGGGTCGGCCCAGCTGGACGCGGCCCGCACAGCGCTGCTGGTACCCGACCTGGTCGCGTACTGGCTCACCGGTGCCGTCGCGGCGGAGCTCACGAACGCCTCCACCACCGGCCTGCTCGACACCCGCACCCGGGAGTGGTCGTGGCCGCTGGTCGACGCCCTCGACCTCCCCCGGCACCTCTTCCCGCCGCTGGTGGCCCCCGGTGATCCGCTCGGCGTGCTCTCCCCCGACGTCCTCGAGCAGACCGGGCTCACCGGCCCGGTGCCGGTCACCGCCGTGGGCTCGCACGACACCGCCTCCGCCGTCGTCGGCGTCCCGGCGGCCACCGACCGGTTCGCCTACATCTCGTGCGGCACCTGGTCGCTGGTCGGCGTCGAGCTCGCAACGCCCGTGCTGACCGAGGCGAGCCGCTCGGCCGGGTTCACGAACGAGTTGGGCGTCGACGGCACCGTGCGGTACCTGCGCAACGTGATGGGTCTGTGGCTGCTGTCGGAGTCGCTCCGCACCTGGTCGGCAGCGGGACCGCCGGCCGACCTCGCCGAACTGCTGGCCGCCGCGGCCCGGGTGCCGGCCTTCGCCGCCGTCGTCGACTGCGACGACCCCCGCTTCCTGCCGCCGGGCGACATGCCGGCGCGCATCGCCCAGCTGTGCCGCGAGACCGGGCAGACCCCGCCGGAGGGCCGCGCCGAGACGGTGCGCTGCATCCTCGACAGCCTCGCGCTGGCCTACCGCCGCGCCGTGCGGACAGCGGCGCGCGTCTCGGGCGCCGAGGTCGAGGTGGTGCACGTGGTCGGCGGGGGCGGCCGCAACACTCTGCTCATGCAGCTCACCGCCGACGCGTGCGGGCTGCCGGTGCTGGCCGGCCCGGTGGAGGCCGCGGCGCTGGGGAACGTGCTGGTGCAGGCGCGCGCCGCGGGAACGGTGACCGGCGGCCTGCCTGAGCTGCGCGCGCTGCTGCGCGCGACCCAGGACGTCGTCCGCTACGAGCCCGGCGGTGACCCCGGTGCGTGGGCGGCGGCCGAGCGGCGGACGACCGGGGGGTGACCGACTCGCGGAAGGTGCAGTCTTCGCATTTTTGCGGAGTCTGCACGTTCTCGGGTTATCCTGCCGAGGTGAGCACCGGTCTGCGCGAGCGCAAGAAGGCGGCCACCAGAGCCGCCCTGCACCGCGCCGCCCTCGAGCTCGTGGCGGTGCGTGGCCTGGACGGAGTGGTCGTCGACGACATCGCCGAGGTCGTCGGGGTCTCCCCACGAACATTCTTCAACTACTTCTCGACCAAGGACGAGGCCGTCCTCGGCTTCGACGCCGACGAGCTGGGCGAGCTCGCTGCACAGGTGGCGGCCCGCCCGGCCGAGGAGTCGCCGGTGCAGGCTGTGCGGGCAGTGGCCCGCACGCAGGCCGAGGGCATGGCCGGCGACGTCGACCTGTGGCGGCTGCGGATGCGGGTCGTCGACACCCATCCCGTACTTCTGGCCCGGCTGATGGCTGCGTTCGGCCACTCGGAGCAGGCGATGGCCGCGGTCGTCGCAGGACGCACCGGCGGCGATCCGCACGATCTCTACCCCCAGCTGCTGGCCGGGGCCGCTGCTGCCGCGCTGCGCAGCGCGCTGCACCACTGGCTGACCACCGACTTCGCCGCCGAGTTGCCCGCCCTCGTCGACGAGGCCTGGACGTCCCTGGCCGCAGGCCTCCCCGTTCCGTCGGCCTAGGAGAACCGTGACCACTGCAGCACCCCCGCTTGTCCTCACCCGGCGACGGATCAACATCATCTTCGGCGCCCTGGTGGCCGGCATGCTCATGGCCGCCCTGGACCAGACGATCGTGTCCACGTCGATGCCGACCATCGTCGGCGACCTCGGCGGCGTCTCGCACATGGCCTGGGTGACCACCGCCTACCTGCTGGCCACCACCCTGGTCATGCCCGTCTACGGCAAGCTCGGCGACCTCTTCGGCCGCCGGACCCTGTTCCTGGTGGCCATCGGGCTGTTCACCGTGGCCAGCGTCGGTGCCGCGCTGGCGCCGGCCTTCGGCTGGTTCGTCCTGTGGCGGGGGGTGCAGGGGCTGGGCGGCGGCGGGCTGATGATCCTGTCCCAGGCGATCATCGCCGACATCGTCCCGGCCCGGGAGCGGGCCCGGTACATGGCCCCGATCGGTGCACTGTTCGGGCTCGCCGCCGTTGCCGGGCCGCTGGTCGGCGGGTTCTTCACCGATTCCTCGCTGGGCTGGCGATGGTGCTTCTGGATCAACGTGCCGGTCGGGCTGGCCGCCTTCGCCATCGGTTGGTTCGCCCTCACCCTGCCCAGGCGGCGCAGCACCACCCCGCTGGACATCGCCGGGATCCTCGCGTTGTCGGCGGTCACCACCTGCCTGGTGCTGGCCACCGACCTGGGCGGCAGCGAGGGCTGGACGGCGCCGTGGACGCTGGCGCTGGGCGCAGGTTTCGTGGTCGCCCTCGCGGTCTTCGTGCAGGTCGAGCGTCGGGCGGTGGAGCCGGTCGTCCCGCTCTGGCTGTTCGCCAACCCGACGTTCGCCGTGGCCACCGCCCTCGGCCTGGCCGTCGGGCTGGGCATGTTCTCGGCAGTCGCGTTCCTGCCGACCTACCTGCAGATGAGCTCCGGGCAGTCGGCCACGGTCTCGGGTCTGCTGCTGGTGCCGATGACCGCCGGCATCATCGTGACCATCCAGGGCACCGCCGGGTTCATCGCCCGGACCGGTCGCTACAAGGTGTTCACCGTCGCCGGCGTGGCCACCATCCTGGCCGCGGTCGTCTGGATGACCCAGCTGGCCGGGGACACCTCGCTGTGGACCATCGGCACAATGGTCTTCACCCTCGGCGCCGGTCTCGGCCTGATCATGCAGAACGTGGTGCTGGCCGCGCAGAACGCGGTGCCGGCCACCCAGCTCGGCGTGGCCACGTCGACGAACAACTACTTCCGCGAGGTCGGCGCCACCCTGGGCGTCGCGGTGTTCGGCACGTTGTTCACCACCCGGTTGGCCGAGCGGCTGGGCACGGCGCTGTCGGCCAACGCCGAGCAGGCCTCGACCGCCGGGATCCTGTCGCCGGACTCCCTCACCCCGGGCGCCGTCGACGCCGCCGGCAACCCGCTGCGCAGCGCGGTGGTGGTCGCCTACGCCGACGCGTTGGCCCCGGTGTTCTGGTACCTGGTCCCGATCCTGGTGGTCGCGCTGGTGCTGGCCCTCTTCCTGCGGGAGATCCCGCTGGCCACCGAGGCCGGGCTCGTAGCCCGCGGCGAGGCGGTCACCGAGGAACCACCGCTGGACGGCGTGCCGGCCCTGGTCCACGACGACGTCCACGACGACGTCCACGACGACGTCCACGCCGGTCGGCCCAGCGGCACCTGAGCTCCCGTGCCGATGAATGGCACGGGAGTGTGCTGGCGGCACCGGGTCGGGCAAGGTCGGGGTGACCGTCGTCCCGAGGAGCTGCCTTGCCCGTCCACCCGTCCCAGTCGTCGCGCTTCCACCTGCTCGATGGGTTGACCTCCTTCGAGGAGGCGATGGCCGACCCGGCGTCGCGGGCCCGCCTGGACGAGTTCATGTCGATGGATGAGGCGCCGCCGGCGCCCGAGGTCCACGTCGGTCCGGCTGCGGCGCCCGGACCGCACGGTGATGTCCAGGTGCGCGTCTACTCCCCCGACGACGGGGCCGAGTCCCGGCCCGGGTTCGTCTGGATGCACGGCGGGGCGTTCCGGATGGGCGACCTCGACATGCCCGAGGCCGACCGCGTCGCCCGCGAGGTGTGCGCCCGGGCCGGTGCCGTCGTGGTGAGCGTCGACTACCGGCTGGCCGTCGACGGGGTGACCTACCCGGTGCCGCACGACGACGTGGTCGCCGCCGTCCGGTGGGTGCGTGACCAGGCCGCGGTCCTGGGCATCGACCCCGCCCGGATCACCGTCGGCGGTGCCAGTGCGGGTGGGAACCTGGCCGCTGGCGCAGCGCTGCGACTGCGCGACGACGACGGCTGGCAGCCCCGTGGACTGGTGCTGGCCTACACGACGACGCACGCGGTGCTTCCCCCGCTGTCGGCCGAGCTGTCCGCGCTGATGGCCGAGGTGCCTGCGATGCTGCGGTTCCCGCCCGAGGCCCGGGTGTCGATCACCCGCAACTACCTGGGTGGTCCCGAGAGCCGGGCCGACGGCTACGCGATGCCCTCGGGGGCGGTCCTGACCGGCCTGTGCCCCGTGCTCGCGCTGACCGCGGAGTACGACGACCTGCGGGCCTCCGCCGAGCACTTCACCGCCGCGCTGGCGCTGGCCGGGGTCGACGTCCGGCAGGTCCTGGTGCCCGGGATGCTGCACGGGTTCCTCAACCTGCACGCCGGCATCGGGCCGGTCGACCGCGCCCTCGACCTGGTCGCCGAGGTGGTGGGCGGATGAACCCCGGGCTATCGGGCTCCCACCCCGGCCCGAGCGTGGCGCGCGTGCGCACCGGCCCCGTCAGTACCGCAGCGCGGACGGCCCCTCGCCGTGGTGACGCCGTCAGCCACATGGTCGGCCTCCACCGGCGACGACCAGTTCCCGGCTGCGGGAACCGCGTCGGTCAGCAGCGCAGCCACGCGGTCACGACCACTCCCCCGGCGTGTCCCGACCTGCGTAGCTGAAGGACCGGACGAGCACCGAGCCGGTCGAGCACCAGACGCCGATCAGCCGGCCGGTCATCCCTCCGGCCACCTCGGTGGAGACGTAGCGGCCGTCGAGCCGGCCGAGCTCGGTGAACCCGCCGTCGGCGGCCACGACCCCGGCGACCAGCTGGTCGGGGGCCAGCGCGGTCGAGGAGAAGTGCCCCTCACACGGCACCGCACGGACCTCCAGGACGACGTCGCCCGGTGGCACCGTCCGCTCGCCCAGCAGCGACCGGAACGGGCCGGCGTGGGCGACCGCCCGGACGACGTCACCGGCCACCGCGACGTCGAGGTGGTGGCGGGCGTCGATGCGCACCGACAGGCCTCCGACCCCGTCGCCGGCGGCCAGGACCACCCGCGCCCGGCAGGTCAGGTGCTCCTGCCTGCGGCCGACGAACGCCAGGTCCTCCGAGCCCGTGTCCGGATCGGCCGCGACGAGCTGCCAGCCGCCCTCGACCCGGGTGATGACGTCGGCGGGGAAGCGCCGCGGCGAGACCCAGGCAGGTGGCAGGTCGCCGCCGGCGAGCTCTTCGACCTCCCGCCCGTCCTCGGGCGGCGTCAGCCAGTCCCCCAGCCGCGGCCAGCCTTCGTCGTCCCAGTGCACCTCGGCGGCGAAGGTCTCCCGGCCGAGCACGTGGAACTCCGGGCTGGTGCCGCGCGGGCGGACGCCGTGGAAGACGATCGCCCAGCTGCCGTCAGGGCGCTGCACCAGGTCCGCATGGCCGGTGTTCTGCACCGGGGAGTCGGTGCCGCGGGCGGTGAGCAGCGGATTGTGCGGGCAGGCCTCCCACGGGCCCTGCGGCGACGGGCCGCGGGCGATGGTCACCGCGTGGCCGCGCTCGGTGCCGCCCTCGGCGATGAGCAGGTACCAGTGGTCGCCGACCCGGTACAGGTGCGGGCCTTCGGGGAACTTGCCGCCGGTGCCCTGCCACAGGTGTCGCCGCTCGGTGAGCGCCGCACCGGTCACCGGGTCGACCGCCTGCTGCACCACCCCGGCCGGGCCGTCCGCGTCGAAGCCGGCGTAGGTGACCAGCAGCGTGCCCTCGTCGTCCCAGGCGAGGTCGGGGTCGATGCCGCGGACCTCGGTCATCCGCACCGGCGCCGACCACTCACCCAGCGGGTCCTCGGCGGTGACGAGGGTCTGCCAGCCGCCGTCGGCGAGGTTGGTGGTGATCATCCAGAAGCGGCCGGCGGAGTGGCGGATCGTGCAGGCGGTGATGCCCCCTGACCCGGGTGCGGCCGAGACGTCCAGCTGGTCCGGACGGGCCAGCACGTGGCCGACCTGCTCCCACGAGACCAGGTCGGTGGAGCGGTACAACGGCACGCCGGGGGCGTACTCGAAGCTGGAGTGCACCATCCAGTAGGTGTCCCCGACCCGGCAGATGCTCGGGTCGGGGTGGAACCCGGGGACGACGGGTCGGGCGGTCATGCGTGGGCCTCCGGGTCGAAGAAGAGGGCGGGCTTCTCGACCCGCGCCGGGACGGTGATCGTGCGGGTGAACGAGTGCCGGCCTGACCCGACCTCGAACACCCCGTCGTCGCCGGGCAGGGCGATCTCCGCCGTCGTGCCCGGCGGCACGGTGAGCTCCACGACGAAGGCCTCGCCGTCCACCGTCCAGGAGACCGCCGCCGTCCCGTAGGGCGTCTCGTGCGTGGCGGCCGCCGACGTGATCCCCGGCCCCGGCCGTGGTGCGATCCGCAGGCGCCGGTAGCCGGGCTCGGCCGGGGCCAGGCCGGCCACCGTGCGGTGCAGCCAGTCGGCGACGGCGCCGAGTGCGTAGTGGTTGAACGACGTCATCTCCCCGGGGTTGATCGTCCCGTCGGGGAGCATCGAGTCCCAGCGCTCCCAGATCGTCGTCGCCCCCATCGTCACCGGGTAGAGCCACGAGGGGTTCTCCCGCTGCAGCAGCAGCTCGTAGGCCGTGGCCAGTTCACCGGCGTTGCTCAGCGCGTCGGTGACCAGGGGGGTACCGAGGAAGCCGGTCGCGATGTGGAACCCGTCCTGGAGCACCTGCTCGGCCAGCAGCCGGCCGGCGTGCGGCCGCTGCTCCGGCGCCAGCAGGTCGAACTCGAGCGCCAGGGCGTAGGCCGTCTGCGACGGGTACGTGACCCGGCCGGTCGGCGTCACGTACTCGGCGCGGAACCGCTCGGCCGCCCGCTCGGCGAGCTCGACGAACCGGGCGCCGTCCCGGCCCAGCACCTCCGCGGCCTGCGCGACGGTGCGGGCCGAGCGAGCCAGGTAGGCGGTGGCCACGCACTGCCAGGGGGTGCGGGCGGCACCTGGCTGGTCCGGCGGAGCCGAGGTGTCCAGCCAGTCACCGAAGGAGAAGCCGCCGTCGGGGAAGTCCAGCCCCTCCCCGGCCCGGGCGGCGAACGCGTCGATCCAGGCGACCATGCTGTCCCACTGGTCGTCCAGCAGCCCGGCGTCGCCGGAACGCTGGTACTGCACCCAGGGCACGACGACGGCCGCGTCGCCCCAGCCGACGTCGGCCTGCATCGGGATGGGGATGAAGGGCAGGAAGGGGACGTAGGGCGGCACGATCCCGCCGTGGTCGCGCAGCTGCTCGGCGGACAGGTCGGCCAGCCAGGACCGCAGCATCCCGGCGGTGTCGTAGAGGAAGGCCGCGGTCGGGGCGAACACCTGGACGTCGCCGGTCCAGCCCAGCCGTTCGTCGCGCTGCGGGCAGTCGGTGGGCAGGTCGAGGAAGTTGCTGCGCATGCCCCAGACGACGTTCTCGTGCAGCCGGGTGACGGTGGCGTCGGAGCAGGTGAAGGTGCCGGTGCGGCGCAGGTCGGTGTGCACGACGACCGCCGTCAGGTCCTCCGCGCGCAGCTCACCGGGCCAGCCGCTCACCTCGGCGTAGCGGAACCCGTGGAAGGTGAACCTGGGCTCCCAGGTGCGGGGCCCGCGGCCGTCGAGCACCACGACGTCGGTGGCCCGGGCCTTCTTCAGCGGCCGGGTGCCCAGCTCACCGTGCTCGAGCACCTCGGCGTGCCGGACGGTGATCTCGGTGCCGGCCGGGGCGTCGGGCAGGGAGAAGCGGATGCGGCCGACGAGGTTCTGCCCGAAGTCGACGAGCAGCCGGCTCGACGGCGAACGGGTGATCGCCTCCACCGGCACGGTCTGCGTCCGGCGCACCGGCGGGCCGGTCGGCGCGACCAGGGTGCCCCGGTCGAGGGGACCCACCTCGACCGGCGTCCAGCCGGCGTCGTCGAAACCGGGGGCGGACCAGCCGGGCAGCTCCCGCCGCAGGTCGACGGTCTCCCCGGAGTAGATGCCCGCGGTCACCGTGGGGCCGCTGGTGGTCGAGCGCCAGGACCCGTCGCTGGCGACCAGGGTGCGCCCGCCGTCGGGGTGGTCGACCTCCAGCTGCAGCAGCACACCGGTCCGGTCGCCGTACCAGCTGCGCCCGCCGGTGAAGCCGACGTACCCGGCGAACCAGCCCTCGGCGAGCTGGGCACCGAGCACGTTGCGCCCCTCGGTGACCTGGGCGGTGACGTCGTAGGTCTGGTAGCGCAGCCGGTGCCGGTAGCTGGTCCAGCCCGGGGCGAGCACGTGGTCCCCCACCGCGGACCCGTTCAGCTCCGCCTCGTAGACGCCGTGCGCGGTGGAGTACAGCCGGGCCCGGACGACCGGGCGGTCGAGGGTGAACTCCCGGCGCAGCAGTGCCACCGCCTCCTCGGTGGCCGGCAGCACGGGACGGACCAGCTGCGCGGTCCAGTCCTCCGGCGCCAGCAGCCCCGCCTCGACGACGACGTCCTCGCTCCAGGCCGACGGCCCCGCGGGGCCGCTCCCCCAGACCCGCACCCGGACGACCCGGCGTTCCCGGCTGGTGAGCGGGGGCGCACCCCACGGCACGAGCACCGACTCGGCGGAGTCGACCCGGCCGGAGGACCACACCGGTCCGCCCTCGGGTTCGACCTCGACCTCGTAGCCGGTCTGCCGCCAGCCGGGCAGCTCGGTGCGGGTGACCCAGGACAGCCGCGGCGCGGGCTCGCCGATGCCCAGCGGCTCGCGGTGGTGCTCGACGGTGACGGGCTGGACGGTCAGGTCGCTCATGCGTGCTGTGCTCCGGTGGGGTCGGGGAGGAGGTGGTCGGCCAGGTAGCGCACCGACCGGTCGACGATCGCGTCGACGTCGGGGTGACCGAGCCAGATGTGCCCGGCGCCGGGCACGGGTTCGAGGATCACCGGTGCCCCGACGGACTGCATGACCGCCGCGAGCTGGGTGCTCTGGTCGCAGGGCACCAGCCAGTCGGCCGTGCCGTGCTGGAGCAGGAAGGGCGGTGAGTCGGCCCGCACGTGGGCGACGGGGCTCGCATCGGCGAGCGCGTCGCCGGTCAGCCCGCGGAGGAGGTGGTCCTCCGGCGGGGTGCGGAGCTCCTCGGGCAGCAACGCCGCGATCTCCGGCGGCGGGGCCTTCCGGGGCATGGTCGACAGGTCGGCGAGGCCGTACCAGTCGACGACGACGTCGACCGAGCTGGAGGGGCCCAGCACGCCGTGCGTGCCCTCCAGGTCGGGACGGTGGCCGGTCAGCCCGAGCAGCGCCGCGATGTACCCGCCCGCCGACTCGCCCCACGCCCCGATCCGCTCGGTGCCGATGGCCAGCTCGGCGGCGTGCGCCCGCAGCCAGCGGACCGCGGCCTTGGCGTCGTGGAGCTGGGCCGGGAACGGGGCCTCCAGGGCATGCCGGTAGTCGATGGTCGCGACGGCCAGCCCGGCCGCGGTCAGCGCCTGGAACACCTGGTCGGGACGCAGCGTCTCGGGCAGCAGCCGCCGGTCGCCCATCATGAACGCACCGCCGTGCACCCAGACGACCACTGGGGCCGGCGTGGACGTCGCCGGCACCCAGAGGTCCAGCTGGAGCGGCCGGTACCCGAACGCAACGGCGTAGGTCATCGCGGAGAAGTGCCTGGTGCCGTCCGGGCGACGGGTGGGTTCGACCGGCCGGAGGAAGCGGGCGGGTCCGGCCCAGGCAGGGGTGTCCTCGCTCATCGTGCGCACTCTGGTGGGGTCGCGATCCGGTCGACCAGGGTCAGGCAGGGTGGTTCTGCGCGGGGGGCCTGGCTCACAGCGCCGGTACGCGCTCGGCGTGGTGGCATGCGGCGAGGTTGGCGTCCACGAGCCGGAGCGGTGGCCGTTGGTCGGCGCAGAGATCGGTGGACAGCGGGCAGCGTGGGACGAACGGACAACCGGTCGCCGACGGCTGCGCTGCCCCGGCGACGCCGAATCCGGCCGCCTCGCGCGCCTGCCTGCGCGCCGCCTGCTCAGCCGGCCGCGGCACCGGGGCCGCGGCGGTGAGCGCCACCGTGTAGGGGTGGCGGGGTGCGCTGCTCACCGCGTCGACCGGGCCGGTCTCCATGACCTGGCCCCGGTAGAGGACCACCGTCCGCTGGGCCAGGAACCGGACGACGCCGAGGTCGTGGGCGATGAACAGGAACGCCAGGCCACGCTGGTCGCGGAGATCGGCCAGCAGGTTGAGCACCTGCGCCTGGGTGGACAGGTCCAGCGCCGACACCGGCTCGTCGAGGACGACGACCTTGGGTTCGCACACCAGTGCGCGGGCGATGGCGACGCGTTGCCGCTGGCCACCGGAGAACTGCGACGGGTAGCGGTCGACGGCGTCGCCGGGCAGCCCGACGGACTCGAGCCCGGCGCGGGCCCTGCCCAGGGCGTCGGCGCCTCTGATGCCCATCAGCCGGAGCGGCTCGACCAGCGTCTGGCCGATCGTGCGAGAGGGGTTGAGCGAGGAATAGGGGTCCTGGAACACCACCCGCAGGTCGGCCACCACCCGACTGCGCTGCTTGAGCGACAACGAGGTGATGTCCTGCCCGTTCAGCTTCACCGTGCCGGCGGACGGGGCCTGCAACCCCAGGACCGCCTTGCCGATGGTCGACTTCCCGGAACCGGACTCGCCCACGACACCGAGCGTCTCGCCCGGGGCGATGTCGAAGCTCACGCCGTCCACGGCGGGCACGTCCTTGCGCGCTCTCCGGCCTCTGCCGTAGCGGACGACCAGGTCCTTGACCTCGAGCGCCGGGACGGTGGACGGTACGGCGGAGGCCGTCTGGGCGGTGGCGGTCATCGTGCGGCTCCGGCGTTCGGTGCGGGGTCATCGGCGGGCCGTCCTTCGGCCGGGGCGACCTCGGCGCCGACCGGCTCGGCACCCCAGCGCACGCCTTCGTCGTGGATCTCGTCGACGCGTACGCAGAGCACCGTCCCCGAGCGTTCGGCGGTGCCCACTCCGTGCGCAGGCACGGCAGGGAACGGCGTCGTGCACGCCTCCTGCACGAACTGGCACCGCGTGGCGAAACGGCATCCGGTGGGCCAGGAGCCCGGCGGCGGCACCGTGCCGGGGATGGAGGCCAGGCGCGCGGGCACCGGCTCCCCCTCGGGGACGTGCGGATTGGCCCCCAGCAGCGCCATCGTGTACGGGTGCGCCGGATCATCGAGCACCGCGGCGGTGGTACCCGACTCCACGATCTGCCCCGCGTACATGACCCGCACGTCGTCGCAGATGTCGGCGACGACGCCGAGGTCGTGGCTCACGATGATGATCGCCAACCCGGTGTCGGTGACCAGCGTCCGGAGCAGGCCGAGGATCTCCGCCTGCACCGTCACGTCGAGGGCGGTGGTCGGTTCGTCGGCGATCAACAGTTCGGGTTGACCGGTGAGCGCCAGAGCGATGCAGACGCGCTGGGCCATGCCGCCGGACAGCTGGTGCGGGTAGCTCTTCAGCACGCGCGCCCCGTCGACGATGCCGACCTGGCGCAGGAGTTCGGCGGCTATCCGGCGCGCCTCGGCCTTGCCCACTCCCCGGAACCGTCGGATCGGCTGGACCAGCTGGTAGGCGACCGAGAACATGGGGTCCAGCGCCACCATCGGCTCCTGGGAGATCAGGGCGATCCCCCTGCCGCGGACCGCGGTGAGCTCCCGCTCCTGGCACCCGACGAGGTCGCGCCCCTGCCAGTGGATGGAGCCGCCGGAGACCGACACGCCGTCGGGCAGCAGGCCGAGCAGGGCGCGGGCCGTCATCGTCTTGCCGCAGCCGGACTCGCCGACCAGACCGAGCACGCGGCCCGGCTGGAGGTCGAAGGAGGCTCCGGTGACCAGCGCTGGGCCGTCCTCGACGCCCACGTGGAGGTCGCGCACCTCGAGCAGCGACGTCGGGTCGGTGGCCGCGGCGCCCGTCGTCCCGGGGGCCGGGGTCCGGACCGGCGGCCGCTTGCGGCGGCGCACCGGCGACGCGACCGAACCCCTGCTGGCGATCGCGTCGGCGAGCTCGTTGGCGGCGACGACGGTCAACGCCAGGACGAGGCCGGTGGGCACCATCAGCCACGGAGAGGTGAACACGTACCGGGACGCGTCCTGGATCATGAAGCCCCAGCTGGGTTGGGGCTCGGACGGCCCGAAACCCAGGAACGCCAGGCCGGACACGATGAGCAGGCCGATGGCGTACAGCTGGGCGGCCTGGACGGCGATGATCGTCCCCATCGAGGGCAGCACGTGGACCAGGTTGACCCGCAACGAGCCCAGGCCGTTGACGCGGGCGGCATCGACGTACAGCCGCTGCCGCACGGACTTGGCCACGCCCAGCATGACCCGGTAGACGGAGGCGGAGATCAGCGCGCCCAGGATCGACATGACGACGAAGATGCGGACGCCGATCGCGCCGATCACGGCGAGCAGGATGATGACGCCGGGCAGCGACATCGCGACATCGGCAAGTCTGCTGGTGACGCGCTCGACGCGCGGCCCGTGCTCGGCGGCGAGCAGCGCCATGGCCAGGCCGAGGGTGAAGGCGACCAGGACGGTGAGGGCGGATGCGACCAGCGGCTCGGTGCCTGCGGTGAAGATCCGGCTGAGCAGGTCCCGGCCGAGGGGGTCCGTGCCGAGCCAGTGGTCGCCCGAGGGGAGCGCCAGGCGGTTGGCGGTGTCCTGCTGTGCCGGGTTGTAGGGCCGCCACAACGGGGCCGACAGCGACGCCACCAGCATGAACAGCAACCAGGAGGCACCGAACAGACCACCCGGGCGCCGCAGGAAGTACGGCAGCCCGCGCCGCTGGTGCACCGGAGGAGCAGGCTCGGTGACGACCGCGTCGGACTCGTCCGGGGGCAGCAGGCTCATGCGGAACGCACCTTCGGGTCGAGGATCGCGACGACGAGGTCGAGCAGGAGGTTGATGACCACGACCACGACGGTGGCCACGATCACCACACCGGTCAGCGCGGGGGAGTCGCTGGCCGCGGCGGCGATCTGCCCGGCCTGGCCGAGGCCGGGGAGCGCGAAGAGGTTCTCGATGATGACCGAGCCGCCGAACAGGGCGATGAACTGGATGCCGAGCACCGCGGCGACCGGCAGGCTGGCGTAGCGCAGCGCGTGCACGTAGCGCACCCGCCACTCCGGCGTGCCCATGGCCCGCAGCGTCCGGATGTGCTCCTGGGCCAGCGCCTCCCGCATCCCGGCACCTGCCGTGCGGGCGATGACCGCAGCGCCCCCGATACCCAGCGTCAGGACCGGCAGCAGCAAACTGCGGAACCATGCCGCGGGGTCGGTCGCGAAGGGGACGTAGCCGGTGGCCGGCAGCCACCCCAGCCGCAGGGACAGGACGTACACGAGGAGGATGCCGACCCAGAAGGCCGGCAGCGAGAGGGCGATGCCGCTGCCGGTGGTGATCAGTCGGGCGATGCGCCCGCCCCGGACCGCTGCGGTGACGCCGAGGACGACCCCCACGATCCCGGACAGGACGGTGGCGAACAGCGCCATGGAGGCCGTGACGGGGACCCGTGCGGCCAGGTCCGCTGCGATGGACCGGCCGTCGATCAGCGACGTCCCCAGATCACCGCGCACGAGGCCGCCGAGGTAGTCGCCGAACTGCTCGTACAGCGGCCGGTTCCAGCCCAGCTGCTCGTTGAGCGCGGCGACCCGCTCGGGCGTGCCGTTCACACCGAGGCGTACCGCACCTGGGCTCGTGTCCGTGGCGTGTGCCAGCAGGAAGCTGATCAGTGCTGCGGCGAGCACGGTGCCGACCGCGAGCGCCAGACGCCGTGCGACGTAGCCGACCATCACCGTTCCTCGTCGTGGTAGTGGATGTGCAGGGGCTGTGTCGTGCGTCGTCCCGCGCGGTCACCGGCGCACCGGGCTGGTGGCCGCGGCGGGCGCCGCGGCCACCAGTGGGTCAGGCCGGCTCGACCGACGAGATCAGCAGCCAGTTGTTCTGGCCGGCGAAGGACGGCTCGGCCACCTTCTCGGAGTTGTAGCCGTAGTGGGTGAAGTCCTCGTACATCCCGACGAACCAGACGTTCTCCGCGATCGCCCGGTTGAGGTCGGTCAGGGCTTGCTCCCGCTCCTCGCCGGTCGAGGCGAGGGCCTGCCCCATGGGCTGCGCGATCTCGGGCTCCTCGGCCCCCTGGAGGTTCATGAAGCCGCCGTACAGGACGCCGGCGACGAACCCCTCCGGCTGGGAACCGACGGCGAACGGACCGAAGATCACCGGGTCGGTGGTGACCGCAGCGAAGACCTGGTCCGTCGAGGACGCCGCGACGAGGTTCAGGGTGATGCCCACCTCGGCCAGTTGCTGCTGGACCACGATGACGTCCTCGTCGGGCTGGCCCAGGTAGGTGTAGTTCATCTCGAAGCCGTCGGGGTACCCGGCCTCGGCCAGCAGTTCGCGAGCGCGGTCCGGGTCGTAGCCGAACTCCTCGTCCAGCGCCGGGTCGAAGCCGGGTGCGTCCTCGGGGAACAGCTGGGACGTCGGGCGGGACCCTTCGTGCAGGTCGTCGACCAGGGACTCCCGGTCGATCGCGTACATGATCGCCATCCGCGCCTGGACGCTGCCGAAGGCCTCGTTGTACGCGCCGGTCTTGTCCGTGATGGGCATCCCCACCACGGTTCCGCCGATGCTGATGACGCTCTGCTGGTTCTCGACCTGGGTCAGGGCGTTCCCCCTCAGCTGGCCGGCGATGTCGACCTGCCCGGAGTTGACGGCGTTGGCCAGGGCCTGCTGGTCGGTGATGATCCGGTAGACGATCGTGTCGAACGCCCACCCCTCGTCGTTCCAGTAGTCCTCGTTCTTCTCGAGCGTGTACTGGCTGGCCCGCGTGGTGCCGCTCTCGCTGAGCTCGTAGGCGCCCGAGCCATCGGGCTGCGTCTGCAGCGACGCAGGGTCGGCGATGCCCTGCGGCCCCACGATCATCCCCGTGGCGTCGAACAGGTTGGCCTCGGGCGTCGCCTGGGGCTGAGCCCAGGTGATCACGACGGTCTGCGGGTCCGGCGCGGCCACGTCCACGATCTCTGCGGCCTCCCCGGCGGCCAGGAGCCCGTAGCCGAGGATGTCCGGGTCGCTGCGGCGGTCGAGGTTGGCCTTCACCAGCTCGGCGTCCAGCGGTGATCCGTCGTCGAAGGTGACGTCGTCCCGCAACGTGAGGGTGGTCTGCGTGTCGTCCTCGTTGTTCGAGAAGTCGGAGACCAGGCTCCCCTCGATGCCACCGTCCGGGCTGCTGACGAACAGCGAGTCGTACAACGGCGAGAAGAACTCCGACTGCCGCTGCGCATAGGTGAGCGGGTCGTAGCCCGTGGGGGCGGCGTCCGCGTCGAACCCGACGGTCAGCGTGTCACTGGCGCTCTGGCTGGATCCGCCCCCGCCTCCGCCACCGCCGCAGGCGGCCAGCACCACCATGCCAGCCACGGCGGTCAGGGCCGGACCGGTCCTGCTCTTGGAACGATTCATTTGATACCCCTCTGCTTGGAGCAACGGCTGGGATGAGAGCGGCCGATCCGTCGGCCCGGCCCGAGCGCTGCTCGTCCTGCGCGCAACGATGCGAACGGCCTCGATGTGCCGTAAGGCACAATGCCATCCAATGGAAAACAATCGTGCCGCCTGCCGCAATCGTGACCTTCCAGTGACCAACCCGTGAACAACGGATCTCATGAGCCGCCCCGGACGCGGGGTCGCCGCCCCCCGAGAGGGGAGCCGGTCGTCGACCGCGCCTTCGCGCTGCTGTCGGCCTTCGATGCCCGGCACCGCTCCCTGAGCCTCGGGGAGCTGAGTCGGCGCAGCGCGATCCCCACCAGCTCGACACTCCGGCTGGCCAACCGGCTGATGGCGTGGGGAGCGCTGGAGCGCGGTCCTGACGGACGCTTCACCATCGGCATCCGGCTGTGGGAAGTGGCCTCCTTCGCGCCGCGGGCGCAGGGGCTCCGGCAGGTGGCCATGCCGTTCATGGGCGACCTCGCGGAGGTGGCCGGCCAGCACGTGCTCCTGGCCGTCCGCGAGGGCACGGATGCCTTGCTGGTCGAGCGCCTGTCGGCCCGCCGCGCCATACCGGCGCTGTACGACACCGGCAGCCGGCTACCACTGCAGTCCACCGGTGTGGGTCTGGTGTTGTTGGCGTTCGCGGGTCCGGAATTCCAGGAATCGGTCCTCGCCGGGCCGATGGCGCACCCTCGGGAGGAGGTCCCGGTGTCGCCCGCGGCCATGCGCCGCACGCTTGCCGAGGTCCGACGTGACGGTCTGGCGGTGGTCCGCCGCCGCGAACCGACCCCGGCCGTCAGCATCGCCGCGCCCGTCTTGGGCGCCGATGAGCAGATCGTCGCCGCCCTGTCGGTCGTCGTACCCCGGGAAGACGCCGAGCCGCGCCTGCTCGGCCCCGCCGTTCGGACGGCGGCACGGTCCATCTCCCGCATGCTCGGCGCCGGACATCGGACCGACCATGCCGGCGCTGCACCGGGTCCAGCTGCGATGGACAGCACTACTGGTCGAGTCGGTGCACGGGTGGAGGTCGTCGTGACCGCTGGCGCAGACGAGTAGCCGTGCCCGCCTGGCCGGAGGCCTGACGCGGGCCGGCGCGCGGCCCGACGGCCGACGGCATCGGGGGCCATCGCCGTGCCATTGATTGGCAGGATACCTGTCGGTGGTGATCGTTCTCCGCAATTCTCGGAACGTCACCGACGACGTGTGCCCTGGAGGAACCCTTGAGCTTCGAGTACCTGATCGACCCTGCGAAGGGGCCGCAGTGGACGGGCCTGCTGCCCGGCCGGCCGGCGCCCTACGTGCTCCGCCGCGGCGAGGGGGAGCACGCCAACCTCTTCGGTGACCTCTTCACCGTCCTGCTCTCCGGCGACGAGACCGACGGCCAGTTCGGCATCATCACCGCCGACTCCCCCGCCGGCGACATCATCCCCACCCACTCGCACAACGAGACCCACGAGACGTTCTACGTCCTCGAGGGCAAGGTCAAGCTGTTCTACGAGGACGCCGACGGGCAGAAGAGGTCCTCGCTGCTGGACGCCGGCGACTTCGGCTACGTACCCGCCGGCTTCGCCCACTCGTACCAGGTCGTCGAGGCAGCCCGGATGATGGGCACCCTGTCCGGCGGGTTCGAACGGTTCTTCCAGCACATCGGCACCCCCACCGACCACGCCACCACCGATCAGCCCCCCTTCATCCCCGACTTCCCCCGCATGCAGGCCGCCGCACAGCAGCACAACATGCAGTTCTTCCCGCCCGACTACGACTGGTCGGACGCCCAGGGAGACCGCTGACCTGCCCACCGACGACGCACGCCGGGTGCGGCCTCTCCGGGTCGCACCCGGCCCCTGGAGGACGAGCGTGCCCGCCCCCGCGATGCCCCTTCCCCCGGCGGCCCACGAACTGCCGCTACCCCCGATGCTCCCCGGTCCCGGCGGCACCCGGCTCCTGCTCGGCGTCCCCTACGCCGCGGTCCCCGGCGTCCGGCCGTTCGAGCTCGACCTCATCCTGCCCCCGGACCGAGGTGTCACCGCACCGTCCGTCGTCTTCCTGCACGGCGGCGGCTGGCGCCTCGGCAGCCGCCGCACCGTCGGACCGATGTACCGCGGCGCCTCGCCCACACCGTTCGAGCGGGTCGCCCAGGCGGGCATCGCCGTCGCCAGTGTCGACTACCGGCTCTCCGGGGAGGCCACGTTCCCGGCCCAGCTCCACGACGCCAAGGCCGCGGTCCGGTGGCTGCGCGCCCGCGCCGGCGAGCTGGGTCTCGACCCGCTGCGGATCGCGGCCTGGGGCGAGTCCGCCGGCGGCCACCTCGCCGCGCTGCTGGGGCTCACCGCCGACGATCCCGCGCTCGAAGGTGACCTCGGGTTCACCGGACCCTCGAGCCAGGTCACCGCCGTCGTCGCCTGGTACGCCCCCAGTGACATCGCCGCCGTGGCTGCCGACACCGGCGCCGACCTCTCCGACGCCACCACGAGGGAGGCCCTCCTGCTCGGCGCGCCCGCGGCGGACGTCCCCGACCTGGCTGCCCAGGCCAGCCCGATCACGCACGTGGCCCCCGGTGCCCCGCCGGTCCTGCTGCTCCACGGTGCCGACGACGTGTTCATCCCTGCCGTGCAGAGCGCACGGTTGCACGCCGCCCTCGCGGATGCGGGAGTGGACACCGACCTCGAGGTCCTCCAGGGCGCGAACCACATGTGGCTGGGTTCACCGACTGCTGCTCAGCGGGCACTGGACCGTACGGTCGACGAGCTCAGCCGCCGGCTCGGTGTCGGTGACGGCACGGCGGAGGACCCGCTCCGCTGAGCGACGCCAAGACCCACCCGGATGACAGCGCGCGGGTGTGCGCACTGCCCGACGACGGCCACTCCGGCCCCTCCGACACGCAAGGAGATCGACTGATGACTGCTGTCACCTTCCCCGAGGGCTTCCTCTGGGGCACCGCCACCGCTGCCCACCAGGTGGAGGGCGGCAACGTCAACAATGACCACTGGGCCATGGAGCACACCGAGAACTCGCCCTTCAGCGAGTCCAGCGGAGACGCCTGCGACTCCTGGCACCGCTGGTCCGAAGACCTCGACCTGGTGGCTGGTTCCGGTCTGGACACCTACCGGTTCAGCCTCGAGTGGAGCCGGATCGAGCCCGCGGAGGGTGAGTTCTCCCGCGCCGCCCTCGACCACTACCGGCGGATGATCGACGGCTGCCGCGACCGCGGACTCACCCCGATCGTCACCCTGGTGCACTTCACGATGCCGCGTTGGTTGATGGACGACGGCGGTTGGACGGGGGCCCGGACCGCGGACCGCCTCGCGCGGTTCACCGAGTACGTCGCGCCGGCGCTGGCCGACGCCGGGTACGTGGCCACCTTGAACGAGCCCAACCTGATGGCTGTCCAGCCGGTGATCGGCGCGATGGCACGCCGCGGGGAGGAGGTCACGGGCCTGCCTGCACCTGACCCGGCCGTCTCGGAGGCACTCCTGGGCCTGCACGCGCGCAGCATGGACGTCCTCCGTGGCGCTGGGTCACCGCCGGCCGGCATGACGCTGGTGGGGATCGAGTACATCGACGAAGGCGGCGGACTCGACCACATGGACGCCGCGCGCGCCGCGATGGTGGACCGGTTCCTGGAGTCCGCTCGCGGTGACGACTTCTTGGGTCTGCAGATCTACACGGCGCAGCGGTTCGGTCCGCAGGGATTGATCGCCCCGCCGTCGGACCGGCAGACCCTGGCCCACGGCATGGAGCGTCGACCGGAGGCACTGGGTGCAGCAGTGGCCTACGTCGCCTCGGTACTGCCAGGCACTCCCCTCCTGGTGACCGAGAACGGCATCGCCACCGCCGACGACGCCGACCGGATCAGGTTCACCGACGAGGCGCTGCGCGGCTTGGCCGCAGCCATCGCCGACGGCGCCGACGTCCGGGGCTACGTGCACTGGAGTCTGCTGGACAATTTCGAGTGGATGCTCGGGTACCGCCCCACCTTCGGTCTGGTGGCCGTCGACCGGGAGACCTTCACCCGGACCGCGAAGCCCAGCCTTGCCTGGTTGGGCGACGTGGCCCGCCGCAACGGCCTCAGCGGTCGCTGAGCAGGTGTTCCACGGTGGCTGAACCGGCCGTCGGCGGGTACCTGCAGCTCCCCGTGTCGGAGGGCCGACCTCGGCACGGGATGCCGGGGGACCTGTTGCAGACGATGGTCGACGCATCGCTGTCTGCTGACGCCGACGCGGTGGTCGGTGCCGAAAGGGGTCGCCCGTCCCCAGCCGTCCCGCTCGGCGCGACGGCTACCGCCACCAGGATCTGGCCACCCGGGTGGGTGCCCACGCCGTCGAGTGCCCGCGTGGTGCGCCGGCCGCTGCTTCCCAGGTAGCTGCTCGGCGGCCGCGGTCGGGAGCGGCGATGATCACCGTGGTCGCCGACTGCAACTCGGCCGGGGTCTCCCGCCCACCCTCGCCGGATGGGGTGCTGGTCAAGACCCTGGGCATCGACTCCCTGTCGGGGTCCCGGGGCAGCCGGCGGCAGCCAGGTCACCGGCGGTCGGTGCAGCGCCGCCAGCCCGCGGCTGCCGACGTGGTCGCCGGGGCCGGGTCCGCCTCGACGGTCCCACGGCGAGACCCACCGACTCATGCCGCGCGGAGCAGACCCCGGACCAGCGCAGCGACCCCGGCCAGCAGGTCCTGCGACAGGTTGGGTTCCTGGGCCACCTGCCTCAGTGCAGCTCTCGTGGCACCGACCAGGAGCTCGGCCAGGACACCGGGGTCGACCTCGGACGCCATCGTGCCAGCGGCGCGCGCCTCGGTGATGTCGTCGGTCAGCAGCCGGACCACCGCCCTGGAGGCATGCCCGCGCACGGGTGCCAGGGCGGGTTCCATGGTGGGGTCGCTGTTGGAGTAGAAGCGCCCGATCAGCGGCCGGGCGCCGATGTCCAGCAGAGGTCGGGTCAGGGCGAGAACCTGACCCACCAAGCCGGATGCCTCGCGGTGCTCGATCGTCGCCCGATCGAGCACCTCCTCGTTGATCTCCTCGTACAGAGTGCGGAACAAGTCGTCCCGACCCGCCGGGAAGTAGGAGTAGAGCGTCACCTTGGAGGCGCCCGCCCGGGCCGCGATCGCCTCGACGGTGGCCCCGCCGAACCCCTTCTCGTCGAACACCTCGAGCGCGGCATCGAGGAGGACGCGTCTGGTCCGGCGCCGGTTCTGCTCCCGCAGAGGAACCCGGCCGGGCATCTCCGCGACGGCGTGCCCCTGCAACTCCACCTGGCCACCTCTTCTCCCGGTCGACCCGACCACGCACCACCCTACGGACCGACCTCCATGGGTGGCGGGGCGTTCACCGGGCCACGGCCTCCGGCTCCGTCACCGCGTCGAGACTCGCCCCGAGCCGGTCGAGCAGCACGTGCAGGTGCTCCTGCTCGAACACCATCGGAGGCCGGATCTTGAGCACGTTGTCCTTCGGCCCGATGCGGCTGATCAAGACCCCGTTCCGGTACATCTCCTCGACGACACGCTTGGCCCGGTCGGCACTGGCCTTGCCGTCGTCGTCGACGAGTTCGAGCCCGAAGAACAACCCGGTCCCCCGGACGGCGCGCACACCGGGCCGCTCGGCTGCCAGCTCTTCCAGGGCCGTCCGGGCGTGCTCACCGAGCCGGGCAGCGCCGGCCTGCAGCTCCCGCCCCAGCGTCTCGCGGAGCACGGCCGCGCCGGCGGCGGCGGACACAGGATTCCCGGCGAAGGTGTTGAAGTACATGTTGGTGCTGCCGAACTCCTCCAGCAGCGCGGCCGTGGTCACCACGCCTCCGAGCGGGTGGCCGTTGCCCAGCGGCTTGCCCATGGTCACCAGGTCGGGCTGGATGTCGTGCAGCTCGTGCCCCCAGAACGCCGAGCCGGAACGCCCCAGCCCCGACTGCACCTCGTCGGCGATGACCAGCCCACCGGCGCCGTGCACGAGGGCGGCCAGCCCCTGCACGTACCCGGCCGGCGGGTGCAGCAGGCCCTCTGTGGTGAACAGCGGGTCGAACAGCAGCGCGGAGACGCCGTGACCTGCGGCCTGCAACGAGGCGATGGCGTCGGCGGCCTCCCGCAGGGCCTCGGCCAGCACCACGTCCTGGCTGCGCGGGTCGGAGAGGACGTCGGGGATCCGCAGCGGTCGCACATGCGCGCCCAACGGCTCGCGCACCACCAGTCCGGTGGACATCTCCGCCAGCGATGTGGTGTTCCCGTGGTAGTTGAAGTCCGTGACCAGCAGCCCCCTGGCGCCGGTGTGCTGGCGGGCGATGCGCAGCGCGAGCTCGTTGGCCTCGGAGCCGCTGTTGGTGAAGAACACCCGCTCCAGGTGCGGGGCGAACGTTGCCAGGAGCATCTCGCCGTACTCGACCACCCCCTCGTGCAGGTACCGGGTGTGCACGTTGAGCTTCGCCGCCTGCTCGGCGATGGCCCGCACGACCACCGGGTTGCAGTGACCCACGTGCGGCACGTTGTTGTAGGCGTCGAGGTAGTCGACCCCGTTCGCGCTCGTCAACCAGACCCCTTGCCCGGAGACGACGTGCAGCGGCTGGTCGTAGAACAGCGGCGAGTGCGGGCCGATGACGGCCGAGCGTCGCGCCCGGAGCGCGTCGGCGGCAGCGTGCTGGTCGGTCGACATGGCGTCTTCTCCTCGGTCAGGGACGCCGGGGCCCGTAGCGGTGCACACCGGAGTCTGAACGCAGCGTACAGAATTCGCGCGCGGCGGGCGGACCCGATGCGTCACCGGCTGGCCACGTGGCGCTGGACGCCGGCTGAACGGGCCGCCGCTGCGGCAACGGCGCTGGCCTCGTCACCCGCCCGATGGGTCCTCGGCGCTCCGGTGGTGCTCACGGTGGGAGGAGCGGGTCCGCTCGGCGATCAGCAGGTGCTCTCGCCTGCTGGGTCCGGTCCAGCCGGGCGACGTGGGTCGGCCGGTTCTTCCCTGCCATCTCCCCGAGCAGCGCCCGCAACGGGGAGACGGGCGGAGCACCGTCGCCCCAGCCCACGGTGTCGTCCACCATTCCGCGCACCTCGAGGTCGCGCGGCGCCTCGCGGACGGAGCGTCTCCCCCGAGCAGGCGATGGCCGCCCCGCGCTGGGTGGTGGGCGGTCCGGGCCCGGTGAGCCCGAGGACCTCGTCCTCGTCGAGTCCGACGTGGTGCCCGCAGGGTGAGCGCCCCGACGATCCGGCCGACCACCCGGGAGCGACGAGGCCCCGGCATCCCCTGCAGGCCGCGGCCTTCCTGCCGATCTTCGGCACCGGGATGGTCGACGCGACCAGCTACCTGGGGTTGGTCCTGGTCTCCACGGGGAGCAAGTCCCGCCTCGGCGGGGTCCTCCGGTGCGCACTCGTTCCGCCGAGGTGGAGCCGTCGCGCTGATGGCGGGCGGCGCTGTGACCGGCGGCGCGTCGGTGGGGCCGGGCGTTGGTGAGGCTGGGCGACGCCTCGGCCCTGGCCGCCGCCGTGGTCGTGCCGGCCGCGCCGGTCGTGATGACCCGCAGCCACCGGGCGGTCCGTCGAGCACAGGTGTCCTGACCGTGCGGGTCGTTCTTCCGGGCACCTTCCCAGGACGCGCCCTCAGCGGTAACCTCGGTCACACGCATTTTCTACACGTGTAGAGACACCGGGAGAACCATGTCCACCAGCGTTCGTGCGACCCCGTCCACCCACCCGCTCGACCAGCTGACCGCCGACGAGGTCGCCGCGGCCCGCGCCGTGCTCGTGGAGGCCGGGCTGGTCACCGGCAGCACCCGGTTCGTCTACGTGGGCCTCGAGGAACCGCACAAGATCCACCTCCGGGACGGGGCGGGCACGCCCGACCGGGCCGTCCGGGTGCTGCTGCACGAGCTCGCCCCGCCGTCGGCCAAGGACGTCGTCGTCTCGCTGACCCGGGGCGAGGTGACCGGCCGGCGCGACCTGGACGCCGCCACCGACGGTCAGCTGCCGGTGCTGGACTCGGAGTTCGCCGTCGTCGAGGAGGTCCTCGCCACCGACCTGCAGTGGCTGGCCGCGCTGGCGGCCCGGGACCTGGACGTCGCCGACGTGCGGGTCGCCCCCCTGTCCGCAGGTGTCTTCGAGTACCCGGAGGAGCAGGGGCGGCGCATCCTGCGCGGATTGGCCTTCCGGCAGGACCACCCGGGGGACCACCCGTGGGCACACCCGATCGACGGCCTGGTGGCCTACGTGGACGTGGTGAACAAGACCGTCGACCAGGTCATGGACCTCGGTCCGGTGCCGATCCCCGAGGAGTCGGGCAACTTCGACGACCCCGCCGTCACCGGGCCGATGCGGACCACGCAGAAGCCCATCGAGATCACCCAGCCCGAGGGCCCGAGCTTCAGCCTCGAGGGCAACCTGCTGCGCTGGGAGAACTGGGAGCTGCGCGTCGGCTTCGACGCCCGCGAGGGGCTGACGCTGCACCAGATCGGGTTCCGCGACGGCGACCGGCTGCGGCCGATCATCCACCGCGCCTCGATCGCGGAGATGGTCGTGCCCTACGCCGACCCCTCCCCCGTGCGGTCCTGGCAGAACTACTTCGACACCGGCGAGTACCTGGTGGGCCGCTACGCCAATGCCCTCGAGCTCGGCTGCGACTGCCTGGGTGACATCACCTACATGGACGCGGTCATCGCCGACGAGGACGGCCACCCGCAGGTGCTGCGCAACGCCATTTGCATGCACGAGGAGGACTTCGGCATCCTCTGGAAGCACACCGATCTGTGGGCCGGCTCGGCGGAGACCCGGCGGCAGCGCCGGATGGTGATCAGCTTCTTCACCACGATCGGCAACTACGACTACGGCTTCTACTGGTACCTCTACCTCGACGGCACCATCGGGTTCGAGGTCAAGGCCACCGGGGTCGTGTTCACCTCCGCCTACCCGGGCGAGGGCTACCCGTACGCCTCGCAGGTGGCTCCGGGGCTGGGTGCCCCCTTCCACCAGCACCTGTTCAGCGCCCGGCTGGACATGACGGTCGACGGGACCACCAACAGCGTGGAGGAGCTGGACTTCGTCCGGGTGCCGATGGGGCCGGACAACCCGCGCGGCAACGCGTTCACCCAGCGCCGGACGACGCTGCGGCGGGAGTCCGACGCCCAGCGGATGGCCGACCAGGGGGTAGGCCGCATCTGGCACGTCACCAACCCCGACAGCCGCAACCGCCTCGGCGAACCGGTCGCCTACGCCCTCCTGCCCGAGGGGCAGCCGGCCCTGCTCGCGGACCCGGACAGCCCGATCCACCGCCGCGCGACCTTCGCCGCCAAGCACCTGTGGGTCACCGCCTACGACCCGGCCGAGCGCTACGCCGCCGGCGACTTCGTCAACCAGCACGCCGGCGGGGCCGGGCTGCCGCAGTACGCCGCCGCCGACCGCGGGGTCGAGGCCACCGACGTCGTCCTGTGGCACACCTTCGGGTTGACCCACGTGCCGCGGCCCGAGGACTGGCCGATCATGCCGGTGGACTACACCGGGTTCAAGCTCAAGCCCGTCGGCTTCTTCGACCGCAACCCCACCCTCGACGTGCCGCCCAGCGCGAGCGCGCACTGCCGCTCCCGCACCGCCGAGGACGGCGATCCCGACGGTCCTGCGGGCGGCGCCGGCGACTGCTGCTCCGACTGATCGCGGGGGGTCGGCGTGCCCAAGCTGGTCGACCGGGAGCTGCGGCGTCAGGAGATCCTGGAGGCCACCTGGCGCATCATGGCCACCCGGGGAGCCGATTCGGCGACCATGCGGGAGATCGCCCGGGAGGCCGGCTACGCCAACGGGGCGCTCGCGCCCTACTTCGCGAGCAAGGACGAGCTGGTCGAGGCAGCCTTCCTCTTCGTCTTCGAACGGACCAACGACCGCATCCGAGCGGCGCTCGCCGGGCTCCGGGGGGTGGCGGCGCTGCGCGCTTTCCTGGTCGAGGTGTTCCCCACCACCGAGACCACCCGGTCCGAGGCGCGGATCGTGCTGCCCTTCTGGAGCCGCACCGTGACGGACGACCGGCTGGCCAGGCTCAGCGACGCCTCGGTCGTGCGGTGGAGGGAGGAGCTGGCAGCGTTGCTCGCCCAGGGCCGGGTCGACGGCGACGTCACCGTCGACACCCCCGACGCAGTGCTGGTCGACCACTTGCTGGCGACCGCCTACGGGCTACAGGTGCTGGCCCTGCTGCCCGACTCCCCCTCGTCCCCGGCCACCCAGCTCCAGCTGCTGGACGCCGCGGTCGCGGCCCTCGGGGCTCGCTGAGGGATCCGGCCGCGCCGGGGCCGAGGTCCAGCGAACGTCCACCGGCCCCGGGCCAGCCTCGGCCCGGGCTGCCAGGAACGCATCCAGGGTCGCGGCCCGGTGCCGCCGGGCGGCGAGCTCGACCTCGACCAGGTCGCCGCCCCCCTCGATCACCCGCAGGATCTGCTCGTGCTCGTCCACGCTGGCCGGCGGGCGACCCGGGACGAACCCGAAGATGGAGTCGCGCAACGCCGCCAACCGGCTCCATCCGCGCCCGACCAGGTCCCGCACGTGCGGGTTGGGGCACCGGTCGAACAGCAGGGCGTGGAACTCGCGGTTCAGCTCGGTGAACCGGTGCGGGTCGAAGTCGGCCAGACCCGCCCGCATCTGCTCGTTGACCGCGCGCGCCTGCGCCAGCACGGCCGGGGTCAGCAGCGGCGCGGCGAGCGCGGTGGCGAACCCCTCGACCAGGGCGAGGGTCTGCATCGTGTGGACGTACTCAGCTTCGTCGACGAGGGCGACCTGCGCCCCGACGTTCTTCACGAAGGTGACCAGTCCCTCGGCCTCCAGCAGTCGCACCGCCTCGCGCACGGGCACCACGCTGACCCCGAGCTCGGTGGCGATCTGGGCCAGCACGAGCCGGTACCCCGGCGTGAACCGACCGGAGGTGATCTTCTCGCGAATCCACTCGTAGGACAGCTGCGCCTTGCTCGGCGACACCCCGGGGGCTGCGCCGGTCACCATGCAGGGTCGTCCGAACCGCGACGTCGCGTGACCATGCCGGTCATCGTATTCGACCCTTCCCCCCGAGGTTCTCATCGTATACGTTCCGACCGACATCGATGTCGAGCCCGGCCTGGAGATCGCCATGCCCCTGTCGCCGCTCCGAGTCACCGACCTCCCGGGTCGGGCGAACAGGGCTCGCCCCCCGGCGCCGCGGCGCTCCGGTCGCAGACTGTGGCCACTACTCGGTCCGGCGTTCGTCGCCGCCGTCGCCTATGTCGACCCGGGCAACTTCGCCACCAACTTCACCGGCGGGGCCTCGTTCGGGTACACGCTGCTGTGGGTGATCGCTGCAGCGAACCTGATGGCGATGCTCATCCAGGCCCTGACCGCCAAGCTCGGCCTGGCCACCGGTCGTGACCTGGCGTCCAACTGCCGAGAGCGACTGCCCCGCCCGGTCACCTGGGGGCTGTGGTTGCAGGCAGAGGCGGTGGCCATCGCCACCGACCTGGCCGAGATCGTCGGCGGCGCCGTGGCCCTGGATCTCCTGCTCGGCGTCCCCCTGCCCGTCGGTGGGATCATCACCGCGGTCGCGGCCTTCGTCCTGCTGGGCGCCCAGTCCCGCGGCCACCGACCCTTCGAGCGGGTGATCGCCGGACTGCTGCTGGTCATCGGGGCCGGCTTCGCCTACACGCTGGTCGACTCCGGGGTCGATCCCTCTGGGGTGGCCGCCGGTCTGGTGCCCGGCTTCGCCGGCAACGAGAGCGTTCTCCTGGCCACGGGCATCCTCGGCGCCACGGTCATGCCGCACGTCATCTACGTGCACTCCGCGCTCACCCCGGGCCGCTACGGCGACGCCGTGCGCGAGGGCGCGACCCTCGTCGGGCGTCAGCGGTTGCTGCGTGCCCAGCGGATCGACGTCCTGGTGGCCATGGGACTCGCCGGCCTGGTCAACGCGGCGATGCTCATCATCGCCGCGCAGCTGTTCACCCCGGGTGACGGCATCGAGTCCCTCCAGAGCGTGCACCAGGGCATCGGGGCGCAGCTGGGCGGCGGCGCCGCGCTCGCCTTCGCCCTCGCCCTCTTGGCCGCCGGCTTCGCCAGTTCGTCGGTGGGCACGCACGCGGGCCAGGTCGTGATGGCCGGCTTCCTCCGCCGGCAGGTACCGGTGCTCGCCCGCCGACTGATCACACTGCTGCCCGCTCTCCTGGTCCTGGTGATCGGCGTCGACCCGACCACCGCGTTGGTCTGGTCGCAGGTCGTGCTCTCCTTCGGCATCCCCTTCGCCCTGGTGCCTCTGCTGTGGCTGACCAGCCGCCGGGACCTGATGGGCGCGTGGACGAACCGTCGGCTGACGACCCTGACCGGCGCAGTCGTCGCCGGCCTCGTCATCGTGCTCAACGGTCACCTCGTCGTGGCCGTCCTGCTTCCTTGACCACCCAGGTGCGCAACGTATACGATTCGTCCCGGAAAGAAGGGCTGTCGATGACCACCGAGAGCGACCCGCGCCCCACCACAGGCGACCCGCGCTTCGCCGCCCTGCCGAGCCGGCCGGGCAAGGTCCTGGCCGTGCACCTGAGCTACCCCTCACGGGCCGACCAGCGGGGTCGACGTCCGGCCCACCCGTCCTACTTCTTGAAGCCGTCGAGCTCGATCGCACCGTCCGGCGGGACGATCGAGCGCCCTGCGGGCACCGAGCTGCTGGCCTTCGAGGGCGAGGTCGCGCTGGTCATCGGTGCCCCCGCCCGCCGGGTGCCGGTGTCCCAGGCCTGGTCGCACGTGGCCTGGGTGACCGCGGGCAACGACTTCGGCGTCTACGACCTGCGCGCCGCCGACCGCGGCTCCAACGTCCGGTCCAAGGGCGGCGACGGCTTCACCCCCCTGGGCCCCGGGCTGGTCGACGCCGGCACGGTCGACCCCGAGCAGCTGCGGGTCCGGGTATGGGTGAACGGCACCCTTGCCCAGGACGACACCACCGAGGGGCTGCTGTTCCCCCTGGCCCAGCTGGTGGCCGACCTGTCCCAGCACCTCACCCTGGAGACCGGCGACGTCGTCCTCACCGGTACCCCGGCGGGGTCCACGGTGGTGGTCCCCGGCGACGTCGTCGAGGTCGAGGTCGACGCGCCGGGCGCCCCGGGTGCCCCGACGTCGGGGCGGCTGGTCACCACGGTGGTGCAGGGCAGCACGCCCTTCGACGCGTCGGTGGGGTCGGTGCCCTCGGTCGACGACGCCCAGCGGTCCGAGGCGTGGGGCTCGCGCGAGGCCGCCGGGCTCCCGGCCGAGCCGGCCGGCGTGCTCACCCCGGAACTGCGCGCGAAGCTCGAGCGCGCCCCGGTGGCCGGGCTGTCCGGGCAGCTGCGCAAGCGCGGGCTCGACGACGTCACCATCGACGGCGTCCGGCCCCTGCACCCCGACCGCAAGGTCGTGGGCACCGCCCGCACGCTGCGCTTCGTCCCGCACCGCGAGGACCTCTTCGCCTCCCACGGCGGTGGCTACAACGCCCAGAAGCGGGTCTTCGACGCCGTGCGCGAGGGTGAGGTCATCGTCGTCGAGGCACGGGGGGTGACCACCTCGGGCACTCTCGGCGACATCCTGGCCATCCGCGCGCACGCCCGCGGTGCGGCCGCGATCGTGACCGACGGCGGGGTCCGGGACCTCGACGCGGTCACCGCGGTCGGCATCCCGGTCTACGCCGCCGGCGCCCATCCGGCCGTGCTCGGCCGCCGGCACGTGCCCTGGGACCTCGACCTCACCATCGGCTGCGGCGGGACGACGGTGCAGCCCGGCGACGTCGTCGTCGGCGACGCCGACGGCGTGGTCGTCATCCCCCCCGCCCTGGCCGAGGAGGTCGCCGACGCCACCCTCGCCCAGGAAGAGCAGGACGCCTGGATCGCCGAGCGGGTGGCCGAGGGCCACCCGGTGGACGGGCTGTTCCCGATGAACGCCGAGTGGCGCGCCCGGTACGAGGCCGACCGGCAGCGGTCGGCCACTCCCTGAGCACCGTCCTGCCCGAGGGGGCCGCCGGCCTCCGCACCCCGACCTGGGAGAATCCATGACCGACACCACGACCCCGCAGGGCCACGTCCCGGCCGACCTGCCCACCCGCATCCAGCACTACATCGGCGGCGAGTTCGTCGACTCCGTCGACGGCGCGACCTTCGACGTGCTGGACCCGGTGTCCAACGAGGTCTACCTGCAGGCCGCGGCCGGCGGGGCAGCCGACGTCGACCGGGCCGTCGCCGCCGCCCGCGTGGCCTTCACCGAGGGCCCCTGGCCGCGGATGCTCCCCCGCGAGCGTTCCCGGATCCTGCACCGGGTCGCCGACATCGTGGAGTCCCGCGACGCCCGGCTGGCCGAGCTGGAGTCCTTCGACTCGGGGTTGCCGATCACCCAGGCGCTGGGCCAGGCGCGGCGGGCGGCGGAGAACTTCCGGTTCTTCGCCGACCTCGTCGTCGCCCAGGCCGACGACACCTTCAAGGTGCCGGGTCGGCAGATCAACTACGTGAACCGCAAGCCCATCGGCGTCGCGGGCCTGATCACCCCCTGGAACACCCCGTTCATGCTGGAGTCCTGGAAGCTGGGCCCGGCGCTGGCGACCGGCAACACGGTCGTGCTCAAGCCAGCCGAGTTCACCCCCTTGTCCGCGTCGTTGTGGGCCGGAATCTTCGAGGAGGCCGGGGTGCCCACCGGGGTGTTCAACCTGGTCAACGGGCTGGGCGAGGCCGCCGGCGACGCGCTGGTCAAGCACCCCGACGTGCCGCTGATCTCCTTCACCGGCGAGAGCAGCACCGGGCAGCTCATCTTCGCCAACGCAGCCCCCTTCCTGAAGGGGCTGTCGATGGAGCTCGGCGGCAAGTCACCGGCCGTGGTGTTCGCCGACGCCGACCTCGACGCGGCCGTCGACGCCACCGTCTTCGGGGTGTTCTCCCTGAACGGGGAGCGCTGCACCGCCGGCAGCCGCATCCTGGTGCAGCGCGCGGTGTACGACGAGTTCGTCGAGCGCTACGCCGCGCAGGCCGGGCGGGTCACGGTCGGCTACCCGCACGACCCCGACACCGAGGTCGGCGCGCTGGTGCACCCGGAGCACTTCGACAAGGTGATGAGCTACGTCGAGATCGGCAAGGGCGAGGGCCGCCTGGTGGCCGGCGGCGGTCGTCCCGAGGGGTTCCCCACCGGCAACTTCGTCGCCCCGACCGTGTTCGCCGACGTCCCGCCGACCGCCCGGATCTTCCAGGAGGAGATCTTCGGCCCGGTCGTGGCCATCACGCCCTTCGACACCGACGAGGAGGCGCTCGCCCTGGCCAACGACACCCGGTACGGCCTGGCCGCATACGTCTGGACCAACGACCTCAAGCGGGCGCACAACTTCTCGCAGGCCGTGGAGGCGGGCATGGTCTGGCTGAACTCCAACAACGTGCGCGACCTGCGCACCCCGTTCGGCGGCGTGAAGGCCTCCGGGCTGGGCCACGAGGGCGGCTACCGCTCCGTCGACTTCTACACCGACCAGCAGGCGGTGCACATCACGCTGGGCGCGGTGCACAACCCGACCTTCGGCAAGCAGGAGCACCACGAGCCCTCGCTGGCCGACCCCGAACCCCGCTGAGCCCTCCCCTCACCCGCCGGACCCCTCTCGAGCAAGGACGCCGACATGACCCGCGCCAGTGACCGCACCCTGACCTCCTCGGGCTTCTACGTCTCCCAGGAGACGCCGATCCAGGCCGCGAACCCGATCGCCACCCCGCAGGCCGAGCCCCCGGACGTGCTGCGGTGCGCCTACATGGAACTGGTGGTCACCGACCTGGCGGCGTCGCGGCAGTTCTACGTCGACGTGCTCGACCTCGTCGTCACCGAGGAGGACGAGAACACCGTCCACCTCCGCTCGATGGAGGAGTTCATCCACCACAACCTGGTCCTGCGCCAGGGCCCGGTGGCCGCCGTCGCCGCGTTCTCCTACCGGGTGCGCACGCCCGGGGACCTGGACAAGGCGGTCGCGTTCTACACCGAGCTGGGCTGCCGGGTGGAGCGGCGGGCCGAGGGCTGGACACGGGGCATCGGCGACTCGGTGCGCGTGGAGGACCCGCTCGGGTTCCCCTACGAGTTCTTCCACGACGTCGACCACGTCGAGCGGCTGGCCTGGCGCTACGACCTCTACACCCCGGGTGCGCTGGTTCGGCTGGACCACTTCAACCAGGTGACCCCCGACGTGCCCCGCGCGGTGGCCTACATGCAGAACCTCGGCTTCCGGGTCACCGAGGACATCCAGGACGGCGAGGGCGTGGTCTACGCAGCCTGGATGCGGCGCAAGCCCACCGTGCACGACACCGCGATGACCGGCGGCGACGGCCCGCGCATGCACCACGTCGCGTTCTCCACCCACGAGAAGCACAACATCCTGGCCATCTGCGACAAGCTGGGCGCCCTGCGGCGCTCGGACGCCATCGAGCGCGGCCCCGGCCGGCACGGGGTGTCCAACGCCTTCTACCTCTACCTGCGCGACCCCGACGGCCACCGGGTGGAGATCTACACCCAGGACTACTACACCGGCGACCCCGACAACCCGGTGGTCACCTGGGACGTCCACGACAACCAGCGCCGCGACTGGTGGGGCAACCCCGTCGTCCCCTCCTGGTACACCGAGGCCTCGCTGGTGCTGGACCTGGACGGCAACCCGCAGCCCGTGGTGGCCCGCACCGAGTCCTCGGAGATGGCGGTGACCATCGGCGCCGACGGGTTCTCCTACACCCGGCCGGCCGAGGGCGAGGAGTCGATGCCGTCGTGGAAGCAGGGCGAGTACAAGCTGGGCAACCAGCTCTGAGCCGGGTCACCGGGACCTGCGGAGGAACCGATGCTGCCACCTGACGTGATCGCCTCGCTGGCCGAGGAGCTGGCCGCCGCCGACCGCGAGCGGCGGCTCGTCCCGCGGATCACCGCGCGCCACCCCGAGGCCACCGTCGAGGACTCCTACGCCATCCAGGGGGTCTGGCGGGACGCCCAGCTCGCGGCGGGACGCCGGCTGGTGGGCCACAAGATCGGGCTCACGTCGCGGGCCATGCAGCAGGCGACGGGGATCACCGAGCCCGACTACGGGGTCATGTTCGACGACACCGTCTTCGACAGCGGGGCGCAGATCCCCCACGACGCCTACACGAACGTGCGCATCGAGGTCGAGCTGGCCTTCGTGCTCGCGCAGCCGCTCGCGGGGCCGCACTGCACGCTGGTCGACGTCCTGCGGGCCACCGAGTACGTGGTGCCTGCGCTGGAGGTGCTCAACAGCCACATCGAGCTGGAGGGGCGCACCATCGTGGACACCATCAGCGACAACGCCGCCTACGGGGGCATGGTGCTCGGCGGCACCCCGAAGCGGGTCGATGACGTGGACCTGCGGTGGGTGTCGGCGGTGCTGTACCGCAACGAGAGCATCGAGGAGACCGGTGTGGCGGCCGGCGTGCTCGGCCACCCGGCCCTCGGCGTGGCCTGGCTGGCCAACAAGCTGGCCCAGCACGGCACCGTCCTGGACGCCGGCGAGGTCGTGCTCGCCGGGTCCTTCACCCGGCCGATGTGGGTCTCGCGGGGGGACAGCGTGGTGTGCGACTACGGGTCGCTGGGGGTGGTCTCGTGCCGCTTCGTCTGAGGCCGACGTTCGGCGACGACCTCCGCCGGGCCGACCGGCCGCTGGCGGGCATGTGGGTCTGCACCGGTTCGCCCCTGGTCGCCGAGATCTGCGCGGGGGCCGGGCTGGACTGGCTGCTGGTGGACATGGAGCACTCCCCCAACGGGCTGGAGTCCGTGCTCGCCCAGCTGCAGGCGGTGGCGGCCTACCCGGTCACGCCGGTCGTCCGGGTGCCGGCCGGCGACGTGGTGACCATCAAGCAGGTGCTGGACACCGGGTCGCAGAACCTGCTGGTGCCGATGGTGTCCACCGCCGCGGAGGCCGAGGCGCTCGTGCAGGCCGTCCGCTACCCGCCCCGCGGCCGCCGCGGCGTGGGGTCCGCGCTGGCCCGGTCGGCCCGCTGGAACAGGGTGGACGGGTACCTCGCCGACGCCGACGCACACGTGTCCCTGCTGGTCCAGGTGGAGACCGTGGAGGGCGTGGCCAACGCCGGGGCGATCGCGGCGGTGGACGGCGTCGACGGGGTGTTCGTCGGTCCCTCCGACCTCGCCGCGTCGATGGGCCTGCTCGGTCAGCAGACCCACCCCGACGTCGTGGCGGCCGTGATCGCGGCGTTCGGGGCGGTCCGGGCCGCGGGCACCCCCGTCGGGGTCAACGCCTTCGACCCCGACGCCGCCCGGTCCTACCTCGAGGCCGGCGCCTCCTTCGTGCTCGTGGGGGCCGACGTCGCCCTGCTCGCGCGCGGCTCGGAGGCCCTGGCCGCACGGTGGGTGGCCACGGGGGAGGACGGCGAGCGCGCCTCCTACTGAGCCGGCGACGCGCGGTACCGGACATCGGTGGAGTGCGCGTGCTCGGCGGCGAAGCCGACCAACGCCTGGGCCCGGTCGGTCAGGGAGACGCCCCGGGGCCACACCACCAGCACGCCCACCTCGCCGGCCGGTGGCGTGATGGGCACCGTCGCCAGCGGCAGACCCTCGTAGGAGCGGTCCACGGCAGGGCGCTGCACCACGACCGAGTAGCCCAGCCCGCGGGCGACCAGCGAGCGGGTCAGCTCGAAGTCGGTGGTCCGCTGGGTGACCCGCGGGACGACCCCGGCCTCGGCGAACACCCGGGCGGTGTGCTGGGCGGCCGGGGGCAGGTCGAGCAGGATCAGCGGCTCGTCGGCCAGGTCGGCCAGCGCCACCGCGCCCGCACCGGCGCAGCGGTGGTCGGCCGGCAGCAGCACGTAGGGCCGCACCGTGTACAGCAGCACCGACTGCAGGCCGTCGGGCAGGCCCATGTCGTAGACCACGGCGAGGTCCAGCGCGCCGGAGAACAGCATCTGCACCAGGTCGTGCTGGCCGCGGGCCACCACCTCGAGCTCGACGTCGGGGTGGTGCTCGGCGGTCCACTGCACCAGCAGCGGCAGGATCGTCGGCGACACGGTGGCGTAGCACCCCACGGCCAGCGGGCCGCTCAGCCCCGCTCCGCCGCTGGAGGCCGCCAGGCGCAGCTCCTCGGCGTCGCGCAGCAGGGCCTCGGCCCGCTCCCGCAGGTAGACCCCGGTGGGGGTCAGCGTGATGCCGTGCGCCTTGCGGCGGACCACCAGCTGGGTGCGCAGCACCCGTTCGAGCCCGGACAGCGACGCCGCGACCGCGGTGGGCGTGATGCGCAACCGGGCCGCGGCGCCGGCGATCGAGCCGGCGTCGGCCACGGCGACGAAGTAGGTCAGCTGGCGGAGCGTGTACTCGGCCACCGCTACCCCACCTCGTCTTCGCTTGTTGGCAACGAAACGGAACTTTACGTGCTGAGGTGACACCGACCACAGTGGGTCCACGTCATGAGCAAGGAGGCTCGATGAGCACGCAGACCAGCGAGCAGGTGCGCCCGGTGCCCACCGCGGAGTGGGTCACCATCCCGGACCTGGTCGAGGACCCCTACCCGGTGTTCGCGCGGCTGCGTGCGCAGGCCCCGGTGCACTGGGTCCCGGCGGTCGACCGCTACCTGGTGGTCGGCTACCACGCCGCCCACGAGGTCGAGCTCGACGCCGACCGCTTCACCGCCGACGAGGCCGGCTCGCTGATGAAGCGGGCCATGGGCCACAGCATGCTGCGCAAGGACGACCCCGAGCACGCGGTCGAGCGTCAGTCCTACGGCGGCGTGCTGCGCCCCCGGGCCATCAAGGCCCACTGGGACGCGCTGTTCCAGCGCAACGCCCAGGCTCACCTGCAGCGGCTGCGGGCAGCCGGGCCCGGCGCCGACCTGGTCGCGGAGTTCGCCGCGCCCTACGCCGCGGAGAACCTGCGGCAGATCTGCGGGTTCCACAACGCCACCGCCGAGGACCTGCAGCGCTGGTCGCAGACCCTCATCGACGGCACCGGCAACTACGCCGACGACCCCGACGTGTGGGCTGCGGCGCAGCGCTCCTCCACCGAGGTCGACACCGCGATCGACGAGATGCTCGTGCGGTTGCGGCACGAGCCCGACCACACCCTGCTGTCGGGGCTGGCCGACCTGCCCATCCCGCTGGAGGCCGTCCGCGCCAACCTCAAGATGACCATCGGCGGCGGGTTGAACGAACCGCGCGACGCCATCGCCACCACCCTGTGGGCGCTGCTGTCCCACCCCGACCAGCTCGACCGCGTGGTGGCCGACCGGCGCTGGGCCGACGCCTTCGAGGAGTCGATCCGGTGGGTCGCGCCCATCGGCATGTACCCGCGGCAGGCCACCGGGGACACCGTGCTCGACGGGATGGCCATCCCCGGCGGTGCGCGGCTGGGCGTGCACGTGGGCGCGGCCAACCGCGACCCAGCGCTGTTCGACGAACCCGAGCGCTTCGACGTCGACCGGCCCAAGGTGCCGCACCTGGCCTTCGGCGGCGGCAGCCACTTCTGCGCCGGTGCCTGGGTGGCCCGCGCGTCGGTCGTCGGCGTCGCCCTCCCCCTGCTGGTGGGCGAGCTGCCCGACCTGCGGCTGGACCCCGCCTCCCCCGCCCAGGTGCGGGGCTGGGTGTTCCGCGGGGTCACCCACCTGCCTGTCCTGTGGTCCTGACCCCCGAGGAGACCGACATGCCCACGGTGACCTACCACCACGACTCCGGTGAGCCCGACGTCGTCGACGTCGACGCCGGCACCAGCCTGATGCACGCGGCGGTGCGCCACGGCGTCCGCGGCATCGTCGGCGAGTGCGGCGGGCAGGCCATGTGCGCCACCTGCCACGTCTACGTGCGCGAGCCCTGGCTGGGCGTGCTCCCCGACGTCGGGGAGGACGAGGACGAGATGCTCGACTGCACCACGGCCCCCCGCGACGACGACCGCAGCCGGCTGTCCTGCCAGCTGCTCGCCGGCCCCGACCTCGACGGCGTCGAGGTCGACGTGCCGGCCAGCCAGGTCTGAGGCGCATCCGTGGCCGACCAGGACCGGGTGGTCGTCGTCGGGGCCGGGCACGGCGGGGTGCAGGTGGCCGCGTCGCTCCGCGAGGGCGGCTTCGCCGGGGCCGTGACCGTCGTCGGGGACGAGGCGGCCCTGCCCTACCAGCGCCCGCCGCTGTCCAAGGAGCACCTCTCCCCCGGCCGGCCCGCACAGCCGCTGCCGCTGCGCGGTGCCGGCTTCTACGCCGACCACCGCATCGACCTTCGCACCGGCGTCCGGGCCACCGCCGTGGACCTGCCCCGCCGCACGGTCGTCCTCGACGACGGCGACGAGCTGTCCTACACCGCGCTGGTCCTCGCCACCGGCGCCGCCAACCGGACCCTCGCCCTCCCCGGCAGCGGCCTGGCCGGCGTGCACGACCTGCGCACACTGGCCGACGCCGAGGCACTGCGGGCCGACCTCGGGCAGGCCAGGTCCGCCGCGGTCGTGGGCGCGGGGTTCATCGGGCTGGAGTTCGCCGCGGCGGCCCGCGCCCACGGCATCCCGGTCACCGTGCTGGAGGCCGCCGACCGGCCGATGGCCCGGGCCCTGACCCCTGTGATGTCGGACTGCCTCGCCGCCGCGCACCGGGAGATGGGCAGCGATCTGCGCCTCGGCGAGGGCCTGGCCGAGCTCCTCGGCCGGGACGGCCGGGTGACCGGTGTCCGCACCGGGGCCGGCGCCGAGCACGCAGCCGACGTCGTGCTGGTCGGGGTGGGCGTGCGCCCCCGCGACGACCTGGCGCGGGCCGCCGGCCTGCTCGTGCACGACGGGGTCGTGGTGGACTCCCGCCTGCGCACGTCGGACCCGCACGTCTACGCCGTCGGCGACTGCGCCAGCTTCCCGGGACGGTCGCCCGGGACACGGGTGCGCCTGGAGTCGGTGCAGAACGCGACCGACCAGGCCCGGCACGTCGCGGCCGGGATCCTCGGGTCGGCCGGGGACTACACGGAGGTGCCCTGGTTCTGGAGCAACCAGGGCCCGCTGCGGCTGCAGATCGCCGGGCTCGCCCGGCCCGGGGACACCACGGTGGTCTGCGGCGACGTCCCGGGCCGCCGGTTCTCCGTGCTGGCGTTCCGGGACGGGGTGTTGGTGGCCGTGGAGTCGCTGAACCGCCCCGCCGACCACGTCGCCGCCCGCCGGGTGCTGGCCGCGGAGGTCACCCCCACCCCGCAGCAGGCGGCCGACCCGGCCTTCACGCTCAAGGGGTTCGCCGGGCAGACGGCGTCGGCCGCGTGATGCCGGCGACGGGGGACCCCGTGGTCCCGACCCCGACCGAGCCCCCGACGGCCGACTGGGTCGACCCGGCGGAGATGGTGCGGGACCCCTACGCCACCTACGAGCGCCTGCGCGAGCTGGGGCCCGTGGTCTGGGTCCCGGCGATGGGCAAGTACCTCGCCGTCTCCTTCGCCGCGTGCCGCGACGTCGAGGCCGACCAGGAGACCTTCTCCGCGTCGGTCACCGGCGGGACGATGGCCCGGGCGCTGGGCGCGACGCCCATGCTGCGCAAGGACGACCCCGAGCACGCCGCCGAGCGGCAGCCGGTGAACGCCACCATGCGCCCCCGCAGCATCCGCCAGACCTGGGTCCCGGTGTTCGAGCGCAACGCCCGCACCCACCTGGACGTGCTGCGCGAGGTCGGCCCCGAGGCGGCCGACCTCGACCGCGACTACGCCGCCCCGGTGGCCGCGCAGAACCTCATCGACCTGCTGGGGCTCAAGGGCGCGGCCGTGGCGGACATGCACCGGTGGTCGCACGCCTTCATCGCCGGCACGGGCAACCTGCACGACGACGCCGACGTCTGGCGGCGCTGCGACGCCGCACGGGCGGAGGTCGACGCCCTGCTGGAGGACCTGGTCCCCCACTACCGCGCGCACCCCGACGAGTCCATGACCTCGGCGTTCGCGAACAGCGGGATGCCCGACGGGGCGGTGGCGGCCAACGTGAAGCTGACCATCGCCGGCGGGATGAACGAGCCCCAGCACATGGTGACCGCCCTCGTGTGGGCGCTCAGCGGCCACCCCGACCAGCGCCGCCGGGTGCTGGCCGATCCCTCGGCGTGGCCGGCCGTGTTCGACGAAGCCGTCCGCTGGCTGTCCCCGATCGGCATGTACCCGCGGCAGACCACCCGGGAGACCGTGCTGGCCGGGATGCGTCTGCCGGCGCAGGCCCCGATCGGCGTCGTGGTCGCCGCGGCGAACCGCGACCCCGCCGAGTTCGACCGCCCCTCCGTCTTCGACAGCGCCCGCCCCCGGCAGTCCCACCTGGGCTTCGGCAGCGGGGTGCACCTGTGCGCGGGCCACTGGGCCGCCCGCATCTCGATCGGGGAGATCGCCGTCCCGCTCGCCTACGAGGTCCTGACCGGCCTGCGCACCGACCCCCGGCGGTCGGAGCAGTGGGCGGGCTGGGTGTTCCGGGGCCTGACCTCCCTGCCGGTCACCTGGGGCCCGGCACAGGACCCGGCCTGACCACCGCGCTCAGGCGGGGAACGAGGAGCGGGCGTGGTAGCCGTGGTCGGCCAGCAGGGACACGCCGGTGACGGCGCGGGAGCGCGGTGAGGCCAGGCCCAGCACCAGCCAGGCGATGTCGGCGGCGCTGCTGACGGGGTAGCCGACGTCGTCGAAGGAGTCCACGCCGAGGCCGTCGCGCGCCATGGGGGTGTCCACGATCGAGGGGCACACGCTGTTGACCCGGATGCCGAACGGGCCGTGCAGCTCCACCGACAGTGCCCTGGTCAGCTGCACCAGGGCGCCCTTGGACGCGTTGTAGGCCAGCATCCCGGGCACCGCGACGAACCCCGAGTCGCTGCCGATGAAGGTGCACGTGGGGCTGGTGCCGGCCCGCAGGTGGGGCAGCGCGGTCTTGGCCAGCAGGAACGGACCGGCCACGTTGACCCGCTGCACCTCGAGGAACTCCGTGGCCGGCACCTCCTCGACGGGGTCGCCGAGGGTGCCGGCGATGCCGGCGCTGCCGACCACGTGGTCCAGCCCGCCCAGCCGGCTGACGACGTCCTCCACCGCCGAGCGCAGCACCCCCTCCTCCCCCGCGTCGCCGAGCTGGTCGAGGGCGGCCTGCATCCGGGCAGCGCTGCGGCCCAGCACCGCCACGGATGCGCCCTCGGCGAGGAAGGCCGAGGCGACGCCCAAGCCGATGCCCGACGTGCCGCCGGTGATGAGCACCCTGCTGCCGGTGAGGCCGAGGTCGGCCATGCGCGCGCCTCCTCCTGGGACGATGGGTGCCGGGCCGTCAGCGGGCCGGCTGGTCGGTGCGGTCGGCGGCCGGGTCGAACCGTTCGAGGTCGGTGTTCAGCGCCCGGTAGACCTCGGGGCGGCTGCGGCGCAGCCAGACCGCGTACGCCAGCCCACCGACCAGGGCGAGGACCAGCAGCCAGGGCAGCAACCGGACGTACAGGGCATCGGACCCGGCGACGAGGGTGAAGTTGTCCACCGCCATCACGCAGATCGCCAGCAACCCCACCATCCCCAGACCCGGGGCCACGAGGGTCGACCACCAGCGGGTGTCACGCACCCGGCGGAAGTGGACGACGACCGAGGTGGCGGCCATCAGCTGGAGCACCAGCACGCACAGCGTGCCGAAGCCGATCATCACGGGCACCAGGCTCAGGATGGGGTCCAACCCCAGGACGGCGAACAGCGCCGCGATCGCGACGGAGAAGACGAAGTTGGCGACCAACGCCGTCTGCGGCGCGCCGTTGGTGCGGGTGGTGGCCAGACCCCTGGGCAGGATGCCCACCCGCCCGAGCGCGTAGAGGTACCGCGCGGCCATGTTGTGGAAGGCCAGCAACGCCGCGAACATGCTCACGACCAGCAGCACCTGCGCCAGGTCCAGCAGAACCGTGCCCAGGTACTGCTCGATGAGCACGAAGACGAAGTCGCCGGTGGCCAGGCGGTCGACGGCGACCTGCTGGGCGTCCTGGACACCGGCCGCGCTCACCAACGCCCACACCGTGAGGGCGTGGATGAGCGCGATGATGGTGATGGCGGCGTAGGTCGCCCGGGGGATGGTCCGCCGGGGGTCGCGGGACTCCTCGCCGAACAGTGCGGTGGCCTCGAACCCGAGGAAGGCCGTCGCGGCGAACAGCAGGGCGAGCCCGACGGACCCGCTGAACGCCACGTCGGTGCCGAACACCGAGAAGCTGAAGCCGGTCCGCACCAGCACCGCGACGCAGAACACCGCGAGGACCAGGGTCTCCAGCACGAGGGCGACGCCCAGCACCTTGGCGCTGATCTCGATCCCGCCCCGAGCCAGGAGGAAGGAGGCGAGCATCATGACCAGGCCGGCCACGTACCAGGGGATGTCGACGCCCAGGAGGTCGGCGGCTACCAGCGAGGTGAAGAACCCCGAGGTGCCGATGGCACCGGCGACGAAGAAGTTGTAGCCCATCGTGGCGATGAACCCGGCGACGAGGCCAGCGGGTCGTCCCAGACCCCGCACGACGAAGGCGTAGAACCCGCCGGCGTTGACCAGGTCGCGCGACATGGCCGCGTAGCCGACGGCGAACAACAGCAGGATCGCTGCCACCGCGAGCACGGCGAAGACGACGCCGCCGCCGTTGCCGAGCGCGATGGCCAGGGACATGACCACGATCGCCCCGGTCAGCGGGGCGACCGCGGCGAGCACGAGGAACACGACACCGGGGACGCCGAGCTGGTTGCGGGCGAGCCCGGACGCCGGACCGGGGGTGGAGCCGGAGGTGGACATGGCGGTTCCTTCCGTTGTCGGGCCGGGTGGGCCCGGGACTCGATGAGGTGGTTCAGACCAGCTCGGCGCGCTCGGCCAGGTACTCCTGGGCCAGCGCCACGACGACCGGGACCACCTCCTCGGCGATCCAGGCGGCGGTCTCCTCGCCCGGGCGTGCGGCCGCCCAGCCCAGGTAGGTCAGGCCGCGGGCCAGCAGCATCCCGGTCCAGTGGGCCAGCTGGCGGTCGTCCAGCTCGCGCTGGGTGCGGTAGCCGCTGACGACGGCGTCGACGAACTCGGCGAACCGCGGGTGCGGGCGGAAGAAGAACAGGACGGTGGCGAGCTCGAACAGGTGCCAGCCCTCGCCGAAGTCGTCGAAGTCGATGACGACGAACTCCGACCCGCGGACCAGGACGTTCTCCGGGGTGAGGTCGGCGTGGATGACGCCGTAGACGTCGGGTCCGTCGCCGAGGTCGGCCAGGTCGGCGGCCAGACGGTCGACCGCCCCGCTCAGCAGCTCGCGGTCGGGCGCCGACAGCGCCGGCAGCGCCAGCGGGTCCCCCCACAGCGCCTGCGCACCCAGCAGGCCGGGGCCGTCCCAGGCGTCCCGGTCGAACCCCGGCAGCCGGCCGAGCTCGGTGAGGTGGTTGTGCAGGGCGCCGGCCAGCTGGCCCACCCGGTGCAGGTCCTCCGGGGTGATCGGGCTGGAGCCGTCGAAGGCGGCACCGGCGTCGCCGAGCTGCCGGCCGCCGACGACCCAGCGCATCACGCACACCAGCACCGTGCCGCCGGGCCCGTCCTCGACCGCGCAGATGAGCTCGCCGTCGGTGGTGCGGACCGGTTCGGGGACCGGGAACCCGCGCTGCTGCAGGGCCGACAGGTAGGCCAGCTCGGTGCCGACAGCCTCCGCGGTGTGCAGACCCGGCCGGTGCAGCCGGACGGCGTAGTCGGCTCCGTCGCACGTCGCCCGGAAGACCCAGTTCTCCCGGAACTTCACGAACTGCAGGTCCGCGTCGTGCAGGCCGTAGCGCTGCAGGGCGGCCCCGGCGGTGCGCCGCGCCCAGGTCTGGTCCATCGCCACGCTGACCTCCCGGTCCGGCTCCCCGGTCGAGTGACCGGGCTCACCGGGAGGTTCGCAGTTGCTGATCGTATACGTCAAGAGTCTGTACGAGCCGTTCACGAATCTTGACCGGGCCGTCACATCGCCGACCCACCCGCGCACCCCGGTGGGGACAACCCGCTCCTCCGTGTGCCCACCCCTTTTCCCTCCTTGTCCTGGTGTGATGTGCGACGTACTGTGCGGGCCAGCTCGATCTCAGAGTGATGCGTTCTTTATCCGAACGAATTGAGGGCACCTGTGCAGTTCCACCACAGCGGCTACGTGTCGGGCGACCCCCGGGTCGAACCAGCCGCCGGCGTCGGCCTGGACCGGCCGGCCGACCTGCCCGACGAGGTCGACGTGCTCGTCGTCGGCGCGGGTCCGGCGGGGTCGGTCGCCCTCGCCCAGCTCTCCCAGTTCCCCGGTGTGAGCGCGCGGCTGATCGAGAAGCGGCCGGGCCGGCTCGAGGTCGGCCAGGCCGACGGCATCCAGGCGCGCAGCGTGGAGACCTTCCAGGCCTTCGGCTTCGCCGGGCGGTTTACCGAGGAGGCCTACCGCATCACGTCCATGGCGTTCTGGAACCCCGACCCCGACGACCCCTCGGGCATCGTGCGCACCGCGCTGGTGCCCGACGACCCCTCGGGCATCAGCGAGTTCCCGCACCTGATCCTCAACCAGGCCCGCGTGCAGGACTACTTCGTGGAGTTCGCCGCCCGCTCCCCCGCCCGCGGGGTGCCCGACTACGGCGTGGACTTCCTCGGGCTGGAGGTCACCGACGACCCCGACCACCCGGTGCACGTCCAGGTCCAGCACGTGACCGGTCCCCGTGCCGGGGAACGGCGCACCGTCCGTGCCCGGTACGTGTTGGGGTGCGACGGTGCCCGCAGCGGGGTCCGCGAGGCGATCGGTCGCCGGCTGGTCGGCCAGGCGGCCATGCACGCCTGGGGCGTCATGGACGTCCTGGCCAACACCGACTTCCCCGACTACCGCACCAAGTGCGCCATCCAGTCCCGCGACGGGGGCAGCATCCTGCTCATCCCCCGCGAGGGCGGCTACCTCACCCGCTTCTACGTCGACCTCGGCGTCGTCGGCGAGGACGACGCCGGCGCGGTCCGCCGGACCCCGCTGGCCGACATCGTCGCCCGGGCCAACGCCATCCTGACCCCGTACACCCTCGACGTGGCCGAGGTCGCCTGGTGGAGCGTGTACGAGGTCGGTCACCGGCTCACCGACCGGTTCGACGACGTCCCCGACGACGCCCCGCCCGGGCGCGGGCCCCGGGTCTTCATCGCAGGCGACGCCTGTCACACCCACAGCGCCAAGGCCGGCCAGGGCATGAACGTCTCCATCCAGGACGGCTGGAACATCGCCTGGAAGCTCGGCCACGTGCTGAGCGGGCGGGCACCGGAGACGTTGCTGGAGACCTACTCGGCCGAGCGCCAGGTCATCGCCCAGGACTTGATCACCTTCGACAAGGAGTGGTCGACCCTGATGGCCACCGCTCCCGAGGACCTGCCCGAACCGGGGTACCTGCAGGACTTCTACACCAAGACCTTCGAGTTCCCCGCCGGGTTCATGACCCAGTACGCGCCGTCGGTGCTCATCGCGCAGCCCCGCCACCAGGACCTCGCCGCCGGGTTCCCGATCGGCAAGCGGTTCCACTCGACCTGGGTGCACCGGGTCGCCGACACCGTCCCGCTGCAGCTGGGCCACCAGGCCCGGGCCGACGGCCGGTGGCGGGTCTACGTCTTCGCCGACCGCGCAGCACCGGGCTCGGGCCCGGTGCAGGACCTCGCGACGTGGCTGGCCGAGGACCCGGCCTCCCCGCTGCGCGCGCACACCCCCCGCGAGCTGGACACCCACGCCCACGTCGAGGTGGTCGTGGTCTACCAGCAGCCCTTCGCCGAGGTCGACCTGCGTCGCGTCCCCGAGGTGTTCCGGCCCCGCACCGGCGCGCTCGGGCTGCTGGACTGGGAGAAGGTCTACGCCACCGGCCCCGACCACGACGTCTTCGAGGTGCGCGGCGTCAGCCGCGACGGCGCGGTGGTCGTGGTCCGACCCGACCAGTACGTCGCCGACGTGCTGCCCCTGACGGCCACGGCCGAGCTGGCCGCGTTCTTCGACGGCGTCCTGATCTGAGCCCACGTCCGGGCGCAGCGCTGCCACCACCGGTCCACAAGGGAGTGACCATGCCTGTCCAGCACCCCGAACCCCCGCCCTCCGACGACGGCGAGGCCGCCCTCGACAGCTTCCAGACCGCGGTGTCCTCAGCCTGCGCCCCGGTGCGCATCCGCCCGGTCCCCGGCCGGGGCTTCCAGGGCCGGCTGCGCAGCACCCGGGCCGACGGGCTGCTGGTCGCCGAGCTCGCGACCGGCGCCAACTCGGTCTCCCGCGTCGGGCGGCTGCTCAGCTCCAGCGACCCGGAGTTCGTCAAGCTGACCTGGCCCCGCCGCGGGGTGAGCCGGTTGGCGCAGGACGGGCGCAGCTGCGAGGTGCAACCGGGCACCCTGGTCGTCTACGAGACCACCCGCCCCTACGAGCTGGAGACCATCAGCCCGAGCTGGGAGGCCGTCGTGGTCGCCGTCCCGCGGGAGCGCCTGGGACCGCAGATGCGCCAGATCAGCCAGCGGACGGCCATGCCGGTGGCGGCCACCAGCGGCCCGGCCCGCGCCCTGGCCCTCATGGTCGACGAGCTGGCCCGCTGCGACGATGCCGGTCTGGGTGACACCCCCGCGGCCTGCCACCTGGGCGACGCGCTGGTGTCGATGATGCTGGCCGTCTACGCCGGGCTCCCCCAGGTCGCCGGGTCCGGGCGGATCGACCTGGCCGACCGGGTGCGCGCCCACGCGCTGGCCCACCTCGGGGACCCGGGCCTCAGCGTGGAGTCCACCGCCGCCGCTCTCGGCGTCTCGGTCCGCCAGGTGCACAAGATGTGCGCGCAGGAGGGCTTCTCCGCCGCGGCATGGATCCGCCGACGGCGGCTGGAGCGCATTCGGCGGGACCTGCTGGACCCGGCGATGGCCGGCCGCACGACCCCGGCCATCGCCGCCCGGTGGGGCATCCTGGACACCACGCACCTGGCCCGCCAGTTCCGCGCCGCGTTCGGCGACTCGCCCGCCGAGCTGCGTCGCCAGCAGTCCCGCGCCGCCTGAGCGCGCAGGCGCCGCCGGGCCGGCCACCCGTGCACGGAATGGCGGTCCCGCGTGCGTGCGATGGCTGGGCCCCGCACGGGCGCCCGGGGTGTGCTGGGGCACCGCCGGCGCCGGCCGCCGCGGACATCCCGCCGACCCTGGAGGCGCCCGTGCCCACCACCCCGTCCCCGTGCGACCTCCTGGTCACCGGCGCCCGCATCTGGACCGCCGACCCCGACCGGCCCTGGGCCGAGGCCCTCGCGGTCCGCGACGGGGTGCTCCTGGCCGTCGGCGCCGCCGACGAGCTGGCCCGGCACGCCCACCCCGGCACCGAGGTGCACGACCTGGCCGGCGCCCTGGTCGTCCCCGGGCTGGTCGACGGGCACGTGCACCTGAACCTGGCCGGTGCGCAGGCGGCCTTCGAGCTGCCGCTGCTGCCCACCGACCAGCTCCCCGACGTGCTGGCCAAGGTCCGAGCCTGGGCCGCCGAGCTGGGCCCCGAGGAGTGGGTGGTCGGGGGCATCCTCGGCAGCACCGTGCTGGGCCAGCTGACCGATGAGTCCCACCGGCTGGCCCTGGACGAGGCCAGCGGCGGGCGCCCGGTGCTCATCCGCGACGACACCATGCACAACCGCTGGGTCAGCTCGCGGGCGCTGGAGCTGATGGGGGTCGGGCCCGACACCCCCGACGAGGAGGGCGGCCGGTTCGTCCGCGACGGCGCCGGCCGGCTCACCGGCGTGCTGCACGAGCTGGCCTCGGCCCGGGCCGAGTCGGCGTTCGCCGCCTCCGTCCCGGACATGACCGCCCGCATCCGGGAGGCGGTGGCCACCGCGGTGCGGGTGATGAACTCCTACGGCATCACCAGCGCGCAGGAGGCCGCCACGATGGGCGCGCCGCTGGCCGCGCTGCGCGACCTCGAGGTGCGCGGTGAGCTGACCATGCGGGTGGTCGCCTCCATGCCGGTGCGGCCCTTCCTCGAGGAGGGCCCGGTCGGTGCCGACCTCATCGCCCGCTCCCGGGACCTGACCGGCGACCTGGTGCGTCCCGACTTCGTCAAGGTCGTGCTCGACGGGGTGCCGATGACCCGGACGACGGCGCTGCTGGAGCCCTACCTGTGCCGGCACGGCGAGCCCGGCACCACTGGCGAGCTGTACTACACCCTCGACGACCTCGTCGCCGAGGTCGAGCGCTGCCACGACCTGGGCCTGGGGGCGAAGTTCCACGCCACCGGCGACGCCTCGGTCCGCCTGGTGCTCGACGCCGTGGAGCAGGTGCAGGCCCGGCGCGGGCCCGGCCCGCGGTTCCAGATCGCGCACACCGAGTACGTCCACCCCGACGACCTGCCCCGCTTCGCCGCCCTCGGCGTGGTCGCCGACGCCTCCCCGCACCTGTGGTTCCCCGGCGTCATCCAGGACAGCATCGCCGAGCACGTGCCCGAGCACGTGGTGGCCGCCTCCTGGCCCTTCCGCGACCTGGTCGACTCCGGCGCTGTGGTCGCCGCCGGGTCGGACTGGCCGTGCGCGGCGCCCACCCCCGACCCGTGGACCGGGCTCGGCGCGATGGTCACCCGCGCCAACCCCGACCCGGCCGTACCCGGCACGCTCAACCCCGCCCAGGCGCTCACCGTGGAGGAGGCGCTGACCGCCTTCACCGCCCACCCGGCCCAGGCGATGGGTCTCGGTGACGTCACCGGCCGGCTCACCGCGGGCCGGGCCGCGGACTTCGTCGTCCTGGACCGTGACGTCTTCGCCGTCGACCCGGGCGAGCTGCACGCCACCCGGGTGCTGCGCACCTACTTCGCCGGCCGCCTGGTGCACACCGCGGAACAGCCGCCGGCCTGACCGCCGACCGGTGCACCGCATGCGTCCGGGTGCACGGAACGGCGAACCCGGGTGCACGAGATGGTCACCGCCGGCCCGGCCGGACGACCAGAGTGCGTGACACCCACCACACCCCGCACACCGACCAGGAGGACACGTGGCCGACCACGCCGTCGACCTGCTGCTCACCGGAGCAGTGGTGCACACCCTCGACCCCGCCCGGCCGCGGGCCTCGGCGCTGGCCGTGCGGGACGGCCTGCTGGTCGCGGTCGGCGAGGACGACGAGCTGGCCGGGCTGGCCGGCCCGGCGACCACCGTGGTCGACCTGGCCGGCGCGGTCGTGCTGCCCGGGCTGATGGACGTGCACAACCACCACGCCACCGCCGGCGAGGCCGACCTGCACCAGCTGCTGGTGCCGGCCACCGCCGGGATCGACGAGCTGCTGGCCGCCGTCGGGCGGTACGCCGCCGGTCTCGAGCCCGGCGCGTGGGTGGTCGGTGAGTCCTGGGGCTCGGGGCTGATCGACCAGCTGGGCACCCCCCTGGTGCTGGCCGCGCTGGACGAGGTGTCGGCCGGGCACCCGGTGCTGCTCACCGACGACAGCCACCACAACAAGTGGGCCAACACCGCGGCCATGTCCGCCGCCGGCGTCCTGGACCTCACCGCGGACCCCACCGGCGGCCGCGTCGTCCGCGACGCCTCCGGCGCGCCCACCGGGGTGCTCATCGAGGCCGCCGGCGGGCTGGTGCAGCAGGCGTGGGCAGCCACCGTCGACCGGGACGCCGAGTACGCCGCGCGCAACTCCGAGCGCGGCATCGAGCTGCTGCACGCCCACGGCATCACCGCCTTCCAGGACGCCGCCGCGGGGCTGGAGACCATGGCGGGGCTGCGCAAGCTCGACGAGGAGGGCCGGCTGCACGCCTGGGTGGTCACCTCGATGCTGGTCAACGACTTCATCTTCGGCACCCAGGTGCTCGGCGAGCAGCTGCTGCCCCAGGGCGAGCGGTTCCGCACCCGCCACCACCGGCCCGACTTCGCCAAGATCTTCCTCGACGGCGTCCCCACCTCGCGCACCGGCGCGTTCCTGGAGCCCTACCTGCCCGACGAGCACGGCGCCTGCACCCGCGGGCACACCACGATGCCGGTCGAGGAGCTCACGGGCTGGCTGCGCCGGGCCGCGCAGCTGGACATCGGGCTGAAGATCCACTGCACCGGTGACGCCTCGGCGCGGATGGTGCTCGACGTGGTGGCCGCCGGCCGGGCCGAGGGGATCACCGTGCCGGTGCAGATCGCCCACGGGCAGTACCTGCACCCCGACGACGTCCCCCGGTTCGCCGAGCTCGGCGTGGTCGCCGACATCTCCCCCGCCCTGTGGTTCCCCGGCGTCATCGTCGAGGCGCTGCGCACCGTCCGGGCCGAGCCCCAGGCCAGCCGCCTGCAGCCCAACCGCGACCTGCTCGACACCGGGGCACTGGTCGCCGGCGGCTCGGACTGGCCGGTGGCCGAGTCACCGGACCCGTGGCCGGCCATCGCCGGCCTGGTCACCCGGGCCGACCCGACCGGCCGCTTCCCGGGGACCGTCTGGCCCGAGCAGGCGATCACCGTGCAGGAGGCGGTCGCGGCCTACACGACCTCGGCGGCCCGGGCCATGGGCCTCGCTGACGTCACCGGCGCGCTGACCCCGGGCCTGTCGGCCGACCTCGTCGTCCTGGACCGCGACCCGTTCGCCGTGCCGGACACCGAGCTCGCGTCGGTCACCACCCTGCAGACCTGGTTCGCCGGTCGGCAGGTCTTCACCCGCTCCTGACCCCCCGTCCCCACCGCACCGCACCCCGAGAGAACGAGGTCAACGATGTCCCGACTCCGCCGGCGCACCACCGCCGCCGTCGCCGTCCCCGTGGCGCTGTCCCTGGCCCTGGCCGGGTGCAGCACCACCAGCGAGTCCGGCGCAGCCGGCGGGTCCGCCTCCCCCGCCGACGGCCCCACCGAGGTCGACACCATCCTGTTCGACTTCCCGTTCACCTCGCTGCCGATCTACTCCGTGCTCAGCGGGCAGCTCGCCGAGTACGCCGAGTCCCAGGGCGTGACGGTGGAGTTCACCAACGACAACGGTGACCTGTCCACCCAGGTGTCGAACCTGACGACCTACCTCAACAGCGACGTCGACGCCGTGGTGTCCTTCCCGATCGACCCGGCCAGCGTGGAGTCCCTGGCCGGGCAGTACATCGACGCCGGCAAGTACTGGGTCACCTACGCCGGCGACATGGACAACCAGTCGAGCACGCTGCAGTTCAGCTTCGAGGAGTCCGGCCGGATGCTGGCCGAGGACGCCGCGCAGTGGGCGCAGGAGGCCCTCGGCCGCGCACCCCGGGTGCTGGTGCTGGAGGACCAGCTGACCCAGATCGGCCAGGAGCGCACCCGCGGCATCGTCGAGGGCCTGGCCGAGGCCGCCCCCGACGCCGAGATCGTCGCCCAGCAGCAGGCGGTCACCCCGCAGGACGCCCTGACGGTGACCAACTCGGTGCTGGCCGCCAACCCCGACGTCGACATCGTGCTGGCCGCCGTGGGCGATGCCGCGCAGGGCGCCTACCAGGCGCTGCTGTCGACGGGCCGGGCCGCCGACGACCCGGAGACCTACGTCGGCGGGCTGGACGGCAACCTGTCGCTGTTCCAGTCGATGCAGGCCGGGGACATGGTCCGCGGGGTGGTGACCGTGAAGTCCGAGGACATCGTGGCGGCCACCATCGACATCCCGCTGGCCCTGGCCCGCGGCGAGGAGCCCGAGACCGACGTCCCGGTGTACCTGGTTACCCCGGACAGCCCGGACCTGCAGGAGTACATCACCGCCTTCGGCGGCTGACCTCGTGACCGTCTCCATCCGGGGCCTCACCAAGCGCTACGGGGCCACCCTCGCCCTCGACGACGTCGACCTCGACCTCGCCGCCGGGGAGGTGCACGCGCTGCTCGGGCACAACGGGGCGGGGAAGTCCACCGTCATCAAGTGCCTGGGCGGTGGCACCTCCCCGACCGCGGGGACGCTCACCGTCCACGGCACCGAGCACCGCGCCCTGGACCCCCGGTCCTCGATCGCGGCCGGCATCGCCGTCATCTACCAGCACCTGAGCCTCATCGACCGGCTGACCGTGACCGAGAACCTGTTCCTCGGCCAGGAGTCGACCACCGCCGGGGTCTTCGTGCGCCGCGCCGAGCAGCGCGCGCGGGCGCTGGAGCTGCTGGACCGGGTGGGCCTCACCGTGTCCCCGGACACCCCGGTGGGCGAGCTGACCATCGGGCAGCGGCAGCTGGTCGAGATCGCCAAGGCGCTGGGCCGGGATGCCCGGCTGCTGGTGCTGGACGAACCCAGCGCGGCGCTGTCCCCGGTGGAGGCCCGCCGGCTGGCCGGGCTGGTCGGTCAGCTCAAGGACGACGGCATCGCCATCCTCTACGTCACCCACCTGCTCAACGAGGTGCTGGAGCTGGCCGACCGCACCACGGTCATGCGGGACGGCCGGGTCGTGTGGTCCTCGCCGATGGCCGGGGTGACCAAGCAGGACCTGGTCACCGCGGTCAGCGGGCGCGCCTCCGCGGGCGCCGCGGCACCGGCGCCGGTCACCGCCGGGGCCGACCCCGTGCTCGACGTCCGCGACCTACGGGCGCCGGGGCTGCCCGGGGTGTCCCTGCAGGTGCGTCCCGGGGAGGTCGTGGGGCTGTACGGGCTGGTCGGATCCGGTCGCTCCCGGTTGCTGGAGACGCTGTTCGGCCGCCGCCGGGCCACCGGCGGGACCGTGCACGTCGACGGCGTCCCCGTGCGGGTCGCCACCCCCGACGACGCGCTGCGCGCCGGCCTGGCGCTGGTCCCCGGCGACCGGCTGCAGCAGGGGCTGTTCGGGTCGCTCTCCTCGGCGGAGAACACCGTCATGCGGGTGATGTCGCTCCTGGCCCGCACCGGCTGGCGCCGCCGCGGCGCCGAGCGGCAGGTGTTCGCCTCCGCCGCGGGCGCGTTCGGGCTGCGCCCGGCCGACCCCTCGGTCGCCGTCGCCCGGCTGTCGGGCGGCAACCAGCAGAAGGTCCTCATCGCCCGCTGGGTCAACGACCGGGCCGGCACCCGGGTGCTGCTGCTCGACGACCCCACCCAGGGGGTGGACGTCGGGGCCCGGGCCGAGATCTACCAGGTCGTGCGCGCCGTGGCCGCCGAGCACGGCATCGGGGTGCTGTTCGCCAGCAACGACCCCGACGAGGTCGTGGCGCTGGCGCACCGCTGCCTGGTCATGCGCCGCGGCGAGGTGGTCGACGAGCTGGACATGGGCGCCACGACCGAGCAGACCCTGCTCGACCTCATCCACCGCGACCTGGAGCACACCCCATGAGCACGACGTCCCCGCCCGCCGTCGGCGGTGCGCGCACCCGCACCTCCCCCGCTCCGGCCGCCAGCCGGTCCCCGGTCGGCGCCGCGGGCGCCTGGCTGGTCAAGAACCCGCTGGTGGTGCTGCTGGTGGTGATGGTCGCCGGCGTGCAGCTGGCCACCGGGAGCCAGCTGGCCTGGGGCAACCTGCGCGGGGTCCTGCTGGACGCCGCGGTCATCGCCATCGTGGCCGCGCCGGTGGGCATGCTCATCATCTCCGGCTACATCGACCTGTCGGTCGGCTCGACGCTGGCCCTGGGCGGCGTGGTGGCCGGCAAGGTGGTCCAGTCCGGAGCGAACCCGGCGGTGGCGGTGCTGGCCGCGGTGGCGGCGGGCGCGGCCATCGGTGTGGTCAACGCGGTGCTGACCACCGTGTTCGGGTTGTCCTCCTTCATCGTCACCCTGGGCATGCTCACCGCGGTGCGCGGCGTGGCCCAGCTGGTCACCCCGCTGCCGCTGAGCAACTTCGGCGACGCGTTCGGGTTCCTGGGCATCGGCAACGTCGCCGGGGTGCCGGTCGCGGTGCTCGTCGCGGTGGCCGTGCTGGTGGTCGCGGCGGTGTTCCTCACCCGCACCCCGGCCGGCCGGCACGTCTACGCCATCGGGGTCAACCGGGAGGCGGCCTTCCTGTCCGGCGTCGACGTGCGCCGCATCCCGTTCCTGCTGTTCGTCGCCGCCGGCGCGACCGCGGGCCTGGCCGGGGCCATCACGGTGGCCCGGCTCAACAGCGCACCGGCCAGCCAGCTGGGGCTGGGGTTCGAGCTGTCGGTGCTGACCGCGGTGCTGCTCGGCGGCATCGCGCTGACCGGCGGTGAGGGCAGCATGTTCGGCGTCCTCGTCGGGGTGCTGTTCATGGGCCTGCTCCGCAACGGCCTGACCCTGCTGGGCGTGCCCACCTTCTGGCAGAACGTGGCCAGCGGCGTCGCCCTGGTGGCCGCCGTCGGCATCGCCGCGGCCACCCAGCTGGCCCGCCACCGGCTGCAGGCCCGGGACGCACGCCGGCTGGACGACGCGACCACCGCCGGCTGACCGGCACCACCCATCCATCCCCCACCGTCGACGACGACCAGGAGGCCGACCATGACCGCACCCGACGTGAGCACCCCCGTGCAGCCCACCCAGGACACCCCGACCCTGCAGCAGCTGCTGGACCGGATCACCGACCCCGGGGGCCGCCCGGTGCCCGACCCCGCCACCGGGGAGGTCGTCGGGCACGTCGCGCAGGGATCGGCGACCGACGTCGACGACGCCGTCGCCCGCGCCCGCGCCGCGCAGCCGGCCTGGGCCGCCCGCCCCGACGCCGAACGGGTCGAGCTGCTCCAGCGCGCCGCCGACGCCGTGGAGGCCGCCGCGGAGTCCCTGGCCGAACTGCTCTCCCGCGAGCAGGGCAAGCCGCTCAACGGTCCCAACGCCCGCTTCGAGGTCGGAGCGTGCGCGGCGTGGCTGCGGGCCACCGCCGCCACCGAGCTCCCGGTGGAGACCGTGGTCGACGACGCCGACGAGCACGCCGAGCTGCACTACCGCCCGGTCGGCGTGGTCGGTGCCATCGGCCCGTGGAACTGGCCGATGATGATCACCATCTGGCAGGTGGCCCCGGCCCTGCGGATGGGCAACACGGTGGTGGTCAAGCCCTCGGAGTACACCCCGCTGAGCGTGCTGGCGCTGACGGCGGTGCTCAACGAGGTGCTGCCGGCCAACGTGCTCGGCGCCGTCGCCGGCGACGGCGAGGTGGGGGCCCGGCTGTCCGGCCACCCGGACGTGGACAAGGTCATGTTCACCGGGTCCACCGCCACCGGCCAGGCCATCATCCGCAGCTCGGCGGACACCGTGAAGCGGCTGACCCTGGAGCTGGGCGGCAACGACGCCGGCATCGTGCTGCCCGACGTCGACCCGCAGGCCATCGCGCAGGACCTGTTCTGGGGCGCGTTCATCAACACCGGCCAGACGTGCGCGGCGCTCAAGCGGCTGTACGTGCACACCGACGTCTACGACGAGGTCTGCGCGGCACTGGTGGAGGTGGCCCGGGCGATGCCGATGGGGCGGGGGCTGGAGGAGCAGAACGTGCTGGGCCCGCTGCAGAACCGCGCACAGTACGACATCGTCGCCCGCCTGGTCGACGCCGCCCGTGACGGCGGGGGCACCATCCTCATCGGCGGCGACCCCGACCCCGACGCCCCGGGCAACTTCTACCCCACCACGTTGGTCGCCGACATCGACGACGAGAACGCGCTGGTGGCCGAGGAGCAGTTCGGCCCCGCCCTGCCGATCATCCGCTTCCGCGACGTCGACCAGGCCGTGGCGATGGCCAACCGGCTCGACGTCGGCCTGGGCGCCTCGGTGTGGAGCAGCGACCGGGACGCCGCCCGCGACCTCGCCGCCCGGCTGGAGGCCGGCACGGTGTGGATCAACAAGCACGGCGGCGTGCACCCGATGATCCCCTTCGGCGGGCACAAGAGGTCCGGCTACGGCCTGGAGTTCGGGGTCGAGGGCCTCAAGGCCGTCGCCGTCCCCCAGGTCATCAGCGGCTGATCCGCCGGCTGCCCGCGAGCACCGGCCCGCGGGCAGCCGGGTCTCCCGGTGCTGGTCCTGTCCGGGCGTGGCGCCGTGCCACCATGGTGGTGTCCCCGACCGCACCGCGTCGACCCGGGAGGCCGACATCCGCCGCACGCGCCCGCTCCTGGTGTCCCTGGCGGTGCCGGCCGCCGTGCTCCTCGGGTGCGCCGCACCCCAGCCCGCCGATCCGCCCCCGGCAGCGGCCGGCACCGCGCCGGTGGTGCAGGTCGACCCGGCCGCCGCGGTGGACCTGGCCGGGCAGGGGGACGTCACCGTGGTCGACGTCCGCACCCCCGAGGAGTACGCCGAGGGTCACCTGGCCGGTGCGGTGAACGTCGACGTCAGCGCCGAGGACTTCGCCGCCCGCATCTCCGAGCTGGACCCGGCGGGCACCTACGTCGTGTACTGCCGCAGTGGCGCCCGCTCGGCGGCGGCCGCCGACCGGATGGTCGAGCTGGGGTTCACCGACGTCCGGGACGCCGGCGCGCTGGCCGACCTGCTCGACGCCGGGGGGACCGCGAGCAGCTGACCGGCGGGCCCGGGCACGGTCGCCGGGGTCAGCGCCCCCGTGGCCCGTCGTCGACGCGGTCCTCGACGGCACCGTGGCGGACCAGGTTGGCCACGGCCAGGGCGAGCCCGCCCCAGATGACCAGCATGGCCACCACCATCATCACGATCGCCACGGTGCTCATCGGGTCCCCTCCGCGTCGTGCCCGGTGGTGACCGCACCGGCCGGTGGTGCCGGGTCCGAGCCCGGCGGCGGGCCCTCCAGGTGCGTCCCGTCCCGCCACGGCAGCCGGGCGACGAGGAACCCCACGACCGGCAGCGCCACGACGAGCACCCACCCGAAGCCGACCAGCAGCCAGGTCGGGTAGCCCTCGTAGGCCGCGGCCAAGTCCTCCCGCAGCGACAGCACGAGCACCACCGCGAGGCCGGCGGGCGCGACCACGCTGGTCAGCACCCGCCAGCCGGTGCCCATCCGGGGCCGACCGTGGACGTTGAGGTGCCCACCCAGGACGGGCAGTGCCCGCAGCGCCCAGGACACCGCCAGCATGCTCAGCAGCGCCACCACGAGGATGCCGTACTGGTTGACGAACCGGTCGACGACGTCGAGGACGTAGACGCCGCTGGTGGTGCTGAACAGCACCAGGCTCAGCACCGCGGCGGGGACGCCGACCACGAGCGTGGCGGTCACCCGGGAGGTGTCCAGCTTGTCCCGGACGGCGGAGATCACCACCTCGATCACGCTGACCAGCGAGGTGATGCCTGCGATCACCAGGCAGCCGAAGAAGAGCACGCCCAGCAGCCCGCCGCCCGGTGCCTCGCTGATGATCGCCGGGAAGGCGACGAAGGCCAGCCCGATCCCGTCCCCGGCCACCTCGTCCACGGCGACCCCGTTGGCCTGGGCCATGAAGCCCAGCGCGGCGAAGACCCCGATACCGGCGAGCAGCTCGAAGCCGGAGTTGGAGAAGCCCACGACCAGGCCGGAGCCGGTCATGTCCTCGCGCCGGTCGACGTAGGAGGCGTAGGTGATCATCACGCCGAAGCCGATGGACAGCGAGAAGAAGATCTGGCCGTACGCGGCGGCCCACACCGGCGCGGAGGCCAGCGCCGACCAGTCGGGGGTGAACAGCGCGTCCAGGCCGGTGCCCGCGCCGGGCAGCAGCAGGGCCTGCACGACGAGGGCGATGAAGGCGACCACCAGCAGCGGGATGAACACCAGCGAGACGGTGCCGATGCCGCGCTGCACCCCCAGGGCCATGATCGCCAGCACGGCCACCCAGACGATCGCCAGCGGCACGAGGACCCCGGGCACCACGTCGGTGGTGACGGCGATGTCCCCGGCCTGCAGGAACTCACCGAAGAAGAAGCCCTCGGGGTCGGCGCCCCATGCCTCGTCGAGGGAGAAGAAGGTGTAGCGCAGCGCCCAGGCGATGACCGCGGCGTAGTAGACCGCGATGACGAAGCAGATGCCGACCTGCCACCAGCCCAGCCCCTCGGCACCCCGGCGCAGCCGGGCGAACGACAGCGGCGCCGAACCTCGGTGCCGGTGGCCCAGGGCGTAGTCCAGCAGCAGGAACGGGATGCCCGCGGTCAGCAGCGCCACCAGGTAGGGCAGCAGGAACGCCCCACCCCCGTTCTCGTACGCGACGTAGGGGAACCGCCAGATGTTGCCCAGCCCGACCGCCGACCCGATGGCGGCCAGGATGAACACCTTGCGCGAGCTGAATCCGCCGCGGCGACTGTCCTGGTCCTGCGGCTGCGCGGACTGCCCTGCCGTTGCACCCATGTGCCCTCCCGGTCGTCGTCCGCCGGACCGGCGGGTTCGGCGGGCGCTGCGCCCACCTCGATGGGAGGAGGATGCCAGCTCCGGGCAAGGCGCGTCGGCGCCTGCGCCCCCGTCCCCGGCCCCGGCACAGCAGCCCCGGCACAGCAGCCCGGGCTCAGCTGCCCGGGTGCGCCCTGCGGTACCGGGACAGCCAGGCCCGGCCGGCCGGGGTGATGGCCCGCACCTCGCGGTCGGCCCGCAGCAGCGGCGGGTCCTGGCGGTAGAGACCGGCGACCAGGTAGCTGTCCGGGGACAACCGGCGGGCGAGCTGGTGCGCCTCGAGCTTGTGCATGGCGCCGCCCTCGGCGTCGGCGAAGGCCTGCAGCAGGGCCGCGACCGCGGCGTCGGGCACGGGCGCCGGCGCGGCCGGCGGTCCCGGCGGCTCGTCGAGCAGGGCGTGCATCGCCAGCTCGAAGGTGCGGATCAGGTCGCGGATGCGGTCCTCGCGCGGGGCGGCAGCCGCGGCGTCCTCGCTGCCCTGCCAGGTGCGCTTGGGGTGCCAGCGCAGGTACTCGGCCTGCCGGCGCTGGCCACGGCCCTGCTGACCGCCGCCACGCAGGGACGAGCCCGCTTCACCCCGGCCGCGCTGCGCACCCTCGCCGCCCTCGACTGGCCGGGCAACCTCCGCGAGCTGCGGACCGTCGTCGAGGAGGTCGCCGCCCGCCGCGGTACCGGGGACGTGACGGAGGCCGACCTCCCGCCCGGCTACCGCGACGCCGGTCGCCCGCAGGTGGTGGGGGCACTCTGGCAGGCCGAGCGCGATGCGGTCGTCGCTGCGCTGCGCCAGTGCCGGGGCAACAAGGTGCACGCCGCCGAGGTGCTGGGGGTCAGTCGCAACACCCTGTACCGGCGCCTGCGCAGCCTGCGCATCGATCCGGCCACCCGCTGAGGCGCGGGTGTGCCAGGACGGCACAGATGCCGGGCCGCACCTGCCTGCAGGGTTGTGGCGTGCGCCACGACCGGTGAGGTCCGTGGCAGCCGCGAACCGCTGGCCCGTCGAGGAGGACGTGCGATGAAGACCCGTGCAGCAGTGGTGTGGAACCGGCAGAAGGAGTGGTCGGTCGAGGAGATCGAGCTCGACCCGCCCAGGGACGGCGAGGTGCTCGTGCGGCTCGGGGGCAGCGGGCTGTGCCACTCCGACGAGCACGTGGTCACCGGCGACCTGCCCTGGCCGCTGCCGATGATCGGCGGCCACGAGGGCGCCGGTACCGTCGAGGAGGTCGGACCCGGCGTCGTCGGGCTGGCACCGGGTGACCGGGTGATCTTCAGCTTCCTCCCCGTCTGCGGGCGCTGCAGCGCCTGCGCACGCGGCATGAGCAACCTGTGCGAGCTGGGCATGTACCTGGGCGAGGGCACCCAGATCTCCGACCACACCGCCCGCCACCACGCACGGGGCCAGGACCTGGGCCTGATGTGCCTGCTGGGCACCTTCGCCGAGCACACCGTCGTCAGCCAGGCCAACTGCATCAAGATCGAGGACGACCTGTCCCTGGACGTGGCCTGCCTGCTGGGCTGCGGGGTCATCACCGGCTACGGCGCGGTGGTCTACACCGGCGAGGCCCGCGCCGGGGACATCGTCGCCGTCGTCGGGGTGGGCGGCATCGGCATCAACGCCGTGCAGGGCGCCGTCGCCGCCGGCGCCGAGCACGTGGTGGCCGTGGACCCGGTGGCCTTCAAGCGGGAGAAGGCCCTGGAGTTCGGCGCCACGCACGCGGTGGAGACCAACGAGGAGGCCACCGCGCTGCTGGCCGAGCTCACCCGCGGCCGGATGGCCCAGGTGTGCGTGAACACCATGGGCGTGGGGTCCGGGGACCAGATCGGGGCCAGCCTGGGCATGGTGGGCAAGCGCGGCCGGGTGGTGGTGACCAACCTGCACCAGGCGACCGAGACCCAGGTGTCGATGAGCGCGCTGGACCTGACGCTGTTCGAGAAGCAGGTGCGCGGGTCGCTGTTCGGGTCGTCCAACCCCCGGGCCGACATCCCCCGCATGCTCGAGCTGCACCGCACCGGCAAGCTGGAGCTGGAGAAGCTGCGCACGCACACCTACGGCCTCGACGAGGTCAACACCGGTTACGACGACATGCGCAACGGCCGCAGCCTGCGGGGCGTCATCTCGTTCTGACGTGCGCGCCGCGTCCGGGGACGGCGTGGTCCCCGACGCGGCGCGGGCCACCCGGTCCGGGTGCGTGTGCGGCGGGTCAGGAGCAACGCGCGCGGCGTCGACGGACAGGTGCTCGGCGGCGTCGAGCCCGACGACCGCTCCGCGGACCTCGGTGCGGCACCCGTCCCCGCGGCGAGCGGCGAGCAGGGCCGGCACCGTGACTGGGCCGGGTCACCGAGGTGCTCCGCCCGGGCTGGGCGGACCCGGGTGGGACCTCGAGCTTGCAGGTCGCACTGCGCCTGCACCGCCTCGCGGCCGGGCGTCCCGGCTGGTCGGAGCTCCACCCGGTGTTCAGCCGAGGCGCGCCGGCCGGTCGAGCGTGCGCAGCGTCGGACAGCTGGCCGCCTAGGTGTGCCCGTCCCCCTGCGCACCGGCCGTCGGCGGGGCGGTGAGTCCTGCCTCCAGCCGGCCGAGGAGCCGGTTGCAGGTTTCCACTGCGTCGCGCTCACCGGGCAGGACGTCGCACAGGTGTCGCGACCAAGCCGAGCGCAGGGTCGCGAGATTGGCGACGGCGCGACCCGTGGGATGGACGGCGACGCCTCGGCCGGGCCCAGCCTCCCTGATGACCATGCCCTTCCCCTGGAGGGTCCGGAGTGCCGTGCTGACGTTGGTCCGCTGGAGGTGTGTCCGCTGTGCGATCTCGCTGGGCGCACTGCCGGGGTGGAGATCGACGATCCGCATGACCTGCCGTTCGGTCGGCGTCAGGGGGACGACCTCGGGTCCGGATGGTGTCCGCACCCGGATCAGTCGGCCCACGTTGAGGATCAGGTCGGCCAACTCGGCGTAGGGGTCGGCCTCTGGATCTCCCGTCATCCGGCCATCCTAGCCCCTGGATGATGTGCTGATAGTGATGCTTTGATAACTTGGGGCCCGACGCCGCCCCCGCGGGACGTCGCCGAACCGCCGCCCCGAGGAGTGCCGTGATGGCCAGCACGACCCCCCGCCCGTCAGACCCCGCCCCGGTGCTCCGCTCGAGCGCCGCGGGCTTCGAGCAGGTGGCCGACCTGCTCGCCCACAGCATCGGTCGCATCGACTCCTGGATGTCGGAGTACGGCCCGGTCACCCCCCACCCCTCGCTGGAGGTGCCCCGCGGGGCCCTGCTGGAGGCGACCGAGGAGCTGCACCTCCGGTTGCGCGACAACTACCCGTTCTTCCACCCCCGCTACGTGGGGCAGATGCTCAAACCACCTCACCCGGCCGCGGTCATCGGCTACCTGAGCGCCATGCTGATCAACCCGAACAACCACGCCCTCGACGGCGGTCCGGCCACCGCGGCCCTGGAGAAGGAGGTGGTGGCCCAGCTGGCCGCGATGTTCGGGTTCGCCGAGCACCTGGGGCACCTGACCAGCAGCGGCACCATCGCCAACCTCGAAGCACTGTTCGTCGCACGCCAGACCCACCCCGGCAAGGGCGTCGCCCACAGCGCCGACGCGCACTACACCCACGGGCGGATGTGCAGCCTGCTCGGCGTCGACTCCGTCGCCGTCCCCACCGCAGTCGACGGAACGATGGACCTGCAGGCCCTGGAAGAGCTGCTCCGCGTCGGGAACGTCGGCACCGTGGTCGCCACCACGGGGACCACCGGGCTGGGGGCGGTCGACCCCGTCCACGAGATCCTCGCACTGTGCCAGCGCTACGGCGCGCGGGTGCACGTGGACGCCGCGTACGGCGGCTTCTTCACCCTGATCGCCGACGACACGGCCGACGGCGTCGCTGCTGCACCCTTCGCTGCCATCTCCCGGTGCGACTCGGTGGTCATCGACCCGCACAAGCACGGCCTGCAGCCCTACGGGTGCGGGGCCGTGCTGTTCCGTGACCCCGGGGTCGCCGCCCACTTCCTGCACGACTCGCCGTACACCTACTTCACCTCCGAGGAGTTGCACCTCGGTGAGATCTCGCTGGAGTGCTCACGCGCCGGTGCCGCCGCAGCCGCGCTGTGGCTGACCCTCCAGGTGCTCCCGCTGACCCCGACCGGGCTGGGCGCGGCCCTGCGCGCGGGGCGGCGCGCCACACTGACCTGGGCCGACCTCGTCGACGGCAGCGACGAACTCACCCTGTTCCAACGCCCGCACCTGGACATCCTCAGCTACTTCCCCACTCGCCGGCGCATGTCGGAGATCGACGCGACCAGCGCCCGCGTCCTGACGGCCGGTATGCAGCTGCCCCCCGAGCAGTCGCTGTTCGTCGCCACCTACACCGTCGACGGCGCCGCTCTCGCCGCCCGCGGGCACCACGTGGAGCCCGATCAGCCCCACTGCCGGATCCTGCGCAGCGTGCTGATGAAGCCCGAGGTCGAGGACGAGGTGCCGGCTCTGCACCGCGGGCTCGTCTCCCTGGTCACCGACCGGGAGCCCGCGCCGTCCGGGGGTGATGCCGCCTGAACCCACGAGGACCTACCCGGCGGGCAGGCACGGACCCGGCCCGGTGTCGGATCCCGCAGGGCAGCCAGTTCCCGGCGCCGACGCGCACGTCTGCGGGGCTCGGGCCCCCGGATCCCACCTGCACACGCTGAGGCACTCCGCGGCGATCTCCGTGCTCGCGGCCGGGGTCCACACCGAGGTGGCGCAGAGACGCCACCACCCTGCACCGCAATCCGGGCAGAGCAGCACCCCCCCCCGACCCGACAGGCCCCGTGCGGGCCGCCCATCACCGCCCGCCGCCGGCAATCCGGCCCGTAGCCGGTGGCCCGCACCGGTGCGGCGCACCGGAGGACGCCGACGGCGGCGTCCTCGTCGCGCCCGGCATCCGCATCGCGCTCACCCGTTCCCGACCGGCTCCCCGGTCAGGGCACGACCGGCAGCAGCAGGTGGGAGTCGTAGCGGCCGCCGGTCCTGATGCGGTGCACCCCGGCGTTGCGGGTGGGGATCTCCAGCCATCCGCCGGGGAGGTTGGGCGCGGCGAGCGGGCCGACCGGGTGACCGGCCACCTCGACGACCAGCCGCTCGCCCGCGTGCACCACCATCGCCGTGGGCCACAGTGCCAGCTCGACCGGCACGCACTCCCCGGGCTGGACCCGCTCCTCGGTCGCATGGGTCAAGAACGGCTCCGACGGGGTGGACCGCTGCGGGTCCAGCGCCCGGTGGGACACCCGGAGCCGGCCGACCGGACCGGTGTAGGCCAGGGTCGCGGGTAGCTTCCCGTCCGCCTCCAAGGACTGGACGTAGGCCCGCGCGCCGTCGGCGCGGAGGGTGATGTGGTGCTTCCTGCGGCCCTCGGCGTCGATCTTGTAGACCGCGGCGAACAGGTCCAGGTCATCGGAGTCGGCTTCCACCCACAGGTGCAGGTTCAGGTAGCCGGTCACCTCCAGGTCCTGGTCGGCGAGGAACGAGAACGTCGCCGACGCGGTCAGGTCGGACCCGTCGTACTCGGCCACCGATTCCTCGACGGGGGTGACCGTCAGCCCCCCGGTCGAGGCGTCCAGGAACAGCGTGCGCCACTCCTGGCGGGCCAGCGGCCACTCCTGCTCGGCGCGACCCACCACATCGGCACCACCGGGGTCCAGGACCGAGAGGCGGACCCGCGGGGTCTGCTCCCAGCCGTTGTCCTCGTCCTTCAGGTAGCGGTCGAAGAAGCGCTGCAGGTCCGCCACGTTGGCCGGGTCGGCTGCATCGATCCATTCCTGGTCGTTGTGCACCCGCAACCACTTCTGCTCGGAACCGATCTCCCGGAACGCCTGCAGCGTGCCGTGGGTGTGGACCGGGCTCGTCCAGCTCGCCACCACGTAGGCAGGGACGGAGATCCGGGCGAGGTCGGCCCGCTTGTCCGCCCAGTACGAGTTCATCAACGGGAAGCGTTCGATGTTGGCACCGATGACGTCCTCGGTGTCGTTGGTGCCGTAGATCCACGCGGAGATGTCCTCGGTGTGGAACTTGGGGTCGGGGATGCCCCCCCGGACGCTGACCTCGCGGTAGAGGTCGCTGACCCCTTCCCACGGCGCGATGGCGGCCAGGTGCGGCGGGCGCAACGCTGCCGCGGCCCACTGCACCATGGCCAGCTGGGAGTTGCCGGCCAGGCCCACCTTGCCCGAGCACCAGGCCTGCTCGGCCAGCCACTCGACGACGTCGTGGACGTTGCGACCCGACGCCTCGCCCATGAAGACCTCGTCCCCCCCGCTGCGGGAGGTGCCGGCGGCGTCGACGTAGGCGATCGCGTACCCCTTCGGGCACCAGGCACCGGGGTCGGGGGCCTCGAACGCCTGCAACCCGGACAGGTCGCCGGCCGGGACACCGAACTTCGTGGCGTGGAAGTTGGTGTTCCACCACCCCCCACGCTTGCTGTAGCAGGTGTAGACGAGCACGACCGGCACCTGGTCGTCGGTCGCCGGCCGGAAGACGTCGGCCCACAGCACCGTCCCGTCCCGCAACGTGACCGGGGTGTCCTGGTCCACGACGATGTCGCAGGGCAGCGCGTAGGCACCCTCACCGTGCACCGATCCGCGCTCGAGCACGAAGGTCCTGGTGTCGATGTCCGGCACCGCCGGGACCGATTCCGACAGCGGGTTGGCGGGGCGGAAGCTCACCGCGAGCCCCAGGTGTTCCGAGAACTTGTCCATGACCGATCTCCTGCAGTCGTCGGAGGAGGGGCGGGCCCGGGGACGGCGGAGCCACCGCCGGGTGCCGCTGCACCAGACACCGGGTCTGATGTGGCAGAAGCTAGAACTGACACATCAGGGATGTCAACAGCTCGTCCCGCCTCGGGCCGGCCGCGGTCACGCGGGGGCGTCGGGCGCGCGGAGGGGCGCCTCGGTGACCGACGGCCACCGCATCACGGTCTGCTGCACGAGGGCCCGGAACGATGCCAACGTGCGGGTGACGCTGCGCGCGAGAGCATCGCCGTCCGCCGGCTGTCCGATCGCGGTGAGCAACCCGGCCACCGACTCGGCGCCCACCAGGGACGGATCGGCCGACAACGTCAGCACCCACAGCCTCGAGAGGTCCCCGGACAGTCCGCGGTACATGGTGTGCAGGTAGCGGTTGCCGGCCGCCTCGACCAGGGTGGTGAACACCTCGTCCAACCGCGCCACGATGAAGAAGGCCAGCTCAGGACCGGGGGTCTGGCGACTCAGCTCGTCGACCGCGGTGAACCCCTCCGCCAGGCGTGCGCGCTGCCGGTCGTCGGCCTGCCGCACCCCCCGTCGTGCCAGCTCGGGACCCAGCACCGACCAGGCGTCGAGCAGCTCGTCGATCGACCCCGGTGTCATCGGGGTGACGTGGTAGCCCCTCCGGGGCAGGGTCTGCACCAACCCGTCCTGGTCCAGGCGGGTCAGGGCGTCGCGCACCGGCGAGATGCCGAAACCGGTACGGGCCGACAGCTGGCGCTCGGTGAGACGTTCTCCGGGTGCCAGCCGGCAGGTCACGATCTCTGCTCGCAGAAGCCGGTAGGCAGCTTCGCCCAAGGAGGACACGGACGAGGACTCCGACACGTCCGGCACCCCTGTTCCTCGTCCCCATCACTGCGCCGACCGGTCCACCGTAGCCGTCGACCTCCGGGTCGACGGTGCGGCGCCCGTGGCACCGCTCAGCTGCGGTCACTCTCCCGGTGCGCCCCGCGGACGGAGCCGGCGTCGTGGAGGCCCAGGACGTGGGACAGGTGCAGGGCCACCTCGAGGTCCCTCCGGTGGGAGGTCACATCGCGGCCCAGACGCCGCTCGACCTGCTCCACCCTGTAGCGGACCGTGTTGTGGTGGATGCCCAGCACGGCTGCGGCGGCCCGGTAGTTGCAGTGGGCGGACAGGAATGCCGCAAGCGTCTCCCGCTGCCTGCGGGTGTCGGCCTGGGCACCGGCCAGGTACCCCAGGGTGTCCCGCACGAAGGCCTCGAGCTCCAGCGGCTCGGCGACGCACATCGCTGCCAGCCGGACGTCGGCGTACGCGACGACCAGGGGGCGCGCACCCCTCACCTGCTCAGCCACCCGGGAGGCCGCCAATGCCTCGCGGTGACTGCGTCGGAAGCCCTCCACCCCGGTGCCGGGTCGGCCGGTGCCCACCAGCACCGGCGCCTGCAGGCCCGAGCTGTCCAGGACGACGCCGTCGGGGCACTGGGACCAGCACCACAGCGTGCGCGCATCGGCGTGGACGGCCAGCCGACCGGGGCCCAGGTCCCGGCTCAGAGCCCGCAGTGCAGCGTCGAGGACATCGCTGCTGCCCGGACCTTCCGCCGAGCTGATCACGATGGCCAGGTGCCGTGCGCTCACATCCAGCCCGAGTCTGCGGGCCGCCGCGGCTGGTTCTGGCTGCGCCGCGTCCAGCAGCCCGTGAACCGCGAGCAATCGGGCCTGCGACCGTTCCAGCGCCAACCGCTTGGCCTCGGCCTCGTACTCCGCCGTCAGCTGACCGACAGCCACCTCCGCCCACGTCCAGAGGAAGCCTGACCCCTCCTTGACGACGTCGAGGGCGACCTGCGCCGGCGCACCCGACGCGGCCACGCAGTCGATCCAGCAGTCCACCAGGTAGACGGTGCTCAGCCGGTAGCCCCGCATCACCGCATCCAGCGCGAAACCGCGACGCACCATCTCGCGGGTGTAGGTCAGCACCTCGGGCGACATGCTGTGCTCGGTCGGGGACACCCCCCGGGCCAACTGGTCGAAGGCCACCGCGATGTTGGCCTGCAGGCTCCGCAGCACGAGCTCCTCGACGTGGGCGTTCCCGATCTCGGGCATGGCCTGCACCAGGTGGGCCGCCATGCGCCGCACGAACGACACCCTGTCCGCCAGTACGACACCGGCCGTCGACTGCCGTACCGCCTCTCGTGCCGGGCCGGACCCCATGCGCGGAGTGTGCCAGCTGCTCCCTCCACCTCCGAGGTGGGACGACGTCCCCGTGCGCACCACGCGGCGCCGACGAGCGGTACGCCATCTGCACAGCAGATCGCGACCGTGATGCGCCAGGTGACCATTGTCCAGGCCGATCCCCCGCTCCTACCTTCGCCGCACCGCAGCGTGATCCCAGCCACACAGGCCGGGACAGCTGACCGGAAGGGAGGAGGCGCGGTGCACATCGTGGGGAGCGTGGAGAACCTCGCCGCTGCGGACCTCGCCGCTGCGGACCTCGACGCCATGGCGCAGCTGGTGTCCACCGCTGGCATGGACCCCGCCGACGTGGGTGGGCTCCTGGTCGAGGCGATCAGCCAGGACCGGTTCCCCGTCCTCACCCACCCCGACATCGACGTCGACACGACCGAGGAGCGCCTGCAGCGGATGCGCTCAGGAGCCGTGCCGACCGCATTCCAGACCTGACCGCACCCGTTCGACCCAGACATCCCGTTGCAGCGACCCAGGAGTGATGATGCAGACGACCGACCACGACGTCGTGGTGATCGGGGCCGGCTTCTCCGGCCTCTACGCAGTCCACAAGTTCCGCGACCAGCTGGGCATGACCGTAGCCGGCTTCGAGGCAGCCGAAGGAGTCGGCGGGACCTGGTGGTGGAACCGCTACCCGGGTGCCCGGTGCGACATCGAGTCGGTGCACTACAGCTACTCGTTCTCCGACGACATCCAGCGCGAGTGGCACTGGAGCGAACGGTACGCCCGTCAGGACGAGCTGCTGCGCTACCTCGAGTGGGTGGCCGACCGGCTGGACCTGCGCCGGTCCTTCCGCTTCGCCGTCCGGGTGACGTCGCTGCAGTGGGAGGAGGACGCGGCGCACTGGCGGATCAGCACCGACGACGGGGCCACCACCACCGCACGCTACGTGCTCTCCGGCGTCGGCGGACTGTCCAAGCCCAAAGTGCCCGACTTCCCGGGGGTGGACACCTTCGAGGGCGAGCTGTACTGGACCAGCAGCTGGCCGGCCGAGGACGTCGACCTCACCGGCAAGCGGGTCGCCGTCGTGGGCACCGGCGCCTCGGGCATCCAGGTCATCCAGGAGATCGCCGACAAGGTCGGCCACCTCACCGTGTTCCAGCGAACCCCCAACTACGCCACCCCTCTGAAGAACCACTCGGTGGCACCCGAGCGCAGCAAGTGGCTCGCCCACAACTGGCACGAGGCGCGGGGGAACAGCTTCGCCTCCCCGATCGGGTTGCCCTACCCGCCGCAGGCACCTTCGGCCGCGGCCGTCCCGGCCGACGAGCGGCGCCGCATCCTCGACGAGGCGTGGGACAAGGGCGGGCTCTACCTGGTCAACACCTTCGGCGACATGATGTGGAACCCGGAGACCAACGAGGTGACCGCGCAGTACATCCGCGACCGGATCGCCGAGCGGGTCGACGACCCGGCCACGGCCCGCTTGCTGACCCCCACCGATCACCACTACGCGACCAAGCGACCCCCCTTCGAGACCAACTACTACGAGGCGTTCAACCTCGACCAGGTCGACCTGGTCGACGTGCGGTCGGCCCCGATCCGGGCGGTGACCCCGACCGGCATCACCGCTGGCGATGTACACCACGACGTCGACGTCATCATCCTGGCAACCGGCTTCGACGTCTTCACCGGCGCATCGCTCGCCATCCCCACCACCGGGCGCGGCGGGGTGACCCTGCAGCAGAAGTGGTCCGGCGGACCACGCAACTACCTGGGCGTGCAGATCTCGGGGTTCCCGAACCTGTTCAACATCATCGGCCCGCTGAGCATCGTCGCGCTCTACAACACCCCCCTGTTGATCGAGGCACAGGTCGACTTCGCCGCCGATGCCATGCTCGAGGTGCGTGACCGGGGTGCGCGCACGATCGACGCCACCCCCCAGGCCGAGCAGCGGTGGGTCGACCTGGTCAACGGCGTGTTCCCGATCAGCCTGTGGTCGACGGCGACGAACTCGTGGTTCACCGGCGCCAACATCGCCGACAAGCCGCAGGGGGCCTACGTCCTCCCGATCGGCGGTCCCCTGTACTGGTCGATGTACGAGCAGACCAAGGCCAACGGGTGGGCCGGGTTCGCCATCGACGACCAGGTCACGCCCCCGCCGCCGTTGGTGCGGCTGGACCCGGCCGCTGCGCTCGTGCTGGCCAACATGCTCAACTCCGGGTTCCGGCCCCTGGAGGAGTACTCGGTCGAGGAGGTCCGCGCGCTCAACGAGGGCGGAGTGGCGCTGCAGGCGTCGGCCGGCGGGGTGCGCACCCTGGAACCCGAGGGCACCCGGCTGCGTCTCTACGTGCCCGACCGAACCGGGTCCCTGCCGATCGTGGTGTTCGCGCACGGGGGTGGCTTCGTGGCCGGCTCGGTGGACTCGGTGGACCCGCTGTGCCGCGACCTGGCCGACCGTCTGGGTGCCGTCGTGGCGTCCGTGGACTACCGGTTGGCCCCCGAGCACCCCTGCCCCAGCGCGGTCGAGGACGTCACCGACGCCCTGCGATGGGTTCGCGACCACGGCGCGGAGTTCGGCGGTGACCCCGAACGGGTCTGTGTCATGGGGGAGAGCGCTGGGGCCACCCTGGCCGCCGTCGCCGCCCAGCGCGCCCGCGACCTCGCGATCCCGCTGCGCGCCCAGGTCCTGGTCTACCCCGCGATCGCACCCGGCGCGGACACCGACTCCTCCCGGGAATTCGCCGACGGCCCCTTCCTGACCACCGCCGCGGGCAGGAAGTTCTGGGACATGTACCTGGGCGCGGAGCCGGCCCCGGAGCTGGCCTCTCCGCGCGAGGGCGACCTGCACGGCCTCGCCCCCGCCCTCGTGCTGACGGTGGAGCTGGACCCGGTGCGGGACGAGGCAGAGCAGTACGGCGAGCTCCTCCGTGCGGCTGGGGTCGAGGTGCAGACGACCCGCTTCGACGGACTGTTCCACGGCACGTTCGTCATGACGGCCCTGGTCCCGCGCGCGGTGGAGATGCACGAGTCCGTTCGAGAGTTCCTCGTCCCGCGGTTCGCGACGGAGCACACCCCGGCCTGAGGTCCACCGCCCCTCCCACGCCGGCGCCGCGGGAGGGGCGGTGGGCAACCCTCCGACGGCGCCCTCTCCGCCGGGAACCGGGGCAGCTCCGCCTCCGCCGCCCTGGCCGGCCGGGTTGCCGGAGTGGGTGTCGGGGGACCTGAGGATGATGGACTCGTTGTCCGGGTGGCTGGAGGACACCGGCCGCTGAGCTGGCTCGGCTGCGTGGATCACGCACCTGCCCTCCGCCGACGGGACCGATCTGTGCCCTGCACGCCACTGACGCGACCCGCGGCAGCTCGGCCGGGGCGGTCCTCCGCGGGAACCACGGAGAGCAGTACACCTCCAAGGCCGGCACGGCCCCGTGCGAGCAGCGCGCCGACACCCCGCCTGCGGCCAGAGCAGCCCGGACGAGTACGAGGCCCCCCGAGCCGCGGTGACGCTCCCGACCACGGCGTAGACGCACGCGTGTTCGAGACCAGGGAACATCCACTGCTCACCTTCTTCTGCTGGAGGACGCTAGGCGCCATGGCCATCACCGGGATCCCTGCATGAAGATCACCGACCTGCGGGTCCTGCTGCACGAGCGCACGATGCCGGCAGTCGTCGGTCCACCGACCACGACTCTCGCCCTGCTGACCGTGGACACCGATGAGGGCATTTCTGGCCACACCTTCCTCGGTGCTCCTGGCGAGGACGTGGTCGCACTCGGCAGCACGCTCGTCCGCCAGGTCAAGCCCACCCTGCTCGGGTCCGACCCGCTCGACATCGGCCGGATCTGGCTGACGCTCGGCCGACGAGGTCTGCCGCCGACGCTGCAGGGAGCCATCGACGTGGCCTTGTGGGACATCGCCGGCAAGGCAGCCGGACTCCCCGTCCACCGTCTGCTCGGCAGCACCCGCACCGCGGTCCCGGTGCAGACGTCCTCGTGGGTCTACCGCGACCCCGCCGACTACGTCGACGACGCGCTGGCCTACCGCGAACTCGGCGTGACCGGCCACAAGCTCCACCCGCTCACCCAGCTGCGATCGTTCGCCGGGACGCCGGTGGCGGCTGAAGCCGACATCGATCTGTGCCGTCGGGTCCGCGATGCCGTCGGCGACGGCCACCGTCTGTTCCTCGACGCTGCCTGGGCCTACGACTTCGGCGAGGCACTCCGGGTCGGCAGGGCGGTCCAGGCCTTGGGGTACGAATGGCTCGAGGACCCGCTGTCCGCCGACGACCTCTACGGCTACGTGCGGCTGAAGCAGCACCTGGCCATCCCGCTGATGGCTACGGAGATCACCTCGGGTGGGCTCACGGCGCTGGCGCCGTGGGTCACCCAGCGGGCCACCGACTTCCTCCGGGGCGATGTCGTGCTCAAGGGGGGCATCACAGGGTTGCGCAAGATCGCCCACCTGGCCGAAGCGTTCCACTTGAACTGCGAGCTGCACGATGCCTACACCTCGTTGAACAACCTGGCGACCTTGCACCTGGCAGCGTCCCTGCCGAACTGCGACTGGTTCGAGGTGCTGGTCATCAACCCCCCTGGGGAGCACGGCTTCAGCCAGCTCGAGTACGGGCTCGCCGAACCCTTCACCCTGGACGGACAGGGGATGGTGCAGGTCCCCGAGCAGCCGGGACTGGGAATGGAACCGGACTGGGACCTCCTGACCCACGGCAGCGCCGACGTGCTCCGGTGAGCCGCGGGCCTGCGGGGTCGGTGCTCGATGCGGCCCAGACCTCCGTCGTCCGGCCCCCAGCAGCAACCACCCAGGACCGACGGGATGGCTGCGCCCCTCATCGGCGACTGGTCCCCGTCCATCCGTCGGCCCCACGCCACACCTGATCGCACGACTTCCCGGGTGTCCCGCTGCACGCCTCGCCGGGCCTCGACGGGGAGATGACGAGATGGTCGTCGGCGGTCATGGACGTGGACGGCCCGGTCGGGCCCAGGGGGCGGTGCCCGATGGCCATTCGTGGGTCGGTCCTCGGCACAGGCCCCGTTCCGCAGAGCGGCACGACCGCTACGCCGACTGTCGCTCAGCACCTTTGATCGAGCTGTTCGAGGAGCGGACGGTCAACCCCTCGCCTGCCCGCTCTGCTGCACGACTCGCGCACCGGGTCCGCGGACGCCGCGGCGCTCTACGGGGTGCTCGCCCCCGTGGGCCCGGAACCGCCTCCTCGTCGAGCCCGTCGACGAAGAGGACGGCGAGCACCCATCAAGGCCGCCCACGGCGACCCCCAAGAGCAGGAGCAGGACCACCGACATGGTCATCGGACACCCGGCCAACTCCGGCCTCGCCGTCGACATCAACCCCGCCTCGGCCGTCGCCCGGCAAGCCGCCCTGCAGGGTGAGCACGCGGTCATCCGCTACGCCGGCGGCGATGTGACCTACGCCGAACTGGACCGACGGGCAGCACAGCTTGCCTCGGTCCTGGCCGCGGGCGGGGTCGCAACGGGCGACCGCGTGGCCTACCTCGGCCTGAACAGCCCGGCCTTCATCCTGACCATGCTGGCCAGTTGGCGGCTCGGCGCCGTGTTCGTCCCGGTGAACTTCCGGCTTGCAGAACCCGAGCTCCGCAGCGTCCTGGAACGCAGCGGAGCCGTCACGATCATCGCCGAGGAAGGTCACCGCCTCGCGGTCGACGCGGTTCGGCAGAGCACCGCGCTGCACCGTTTCCTCCTGGTCGACGACGACCCGGAAGTCCCTGCCCCGGACCCTGCCCCCCAGGGCTGGGAGCCCTGGTCCAGCGCGATCGACCGAGCCCCCGTCCACGTCGAGGTCCTCGCCCGGACAGCCGACGACCCGGCGGTACTGATGTTCACCTCCGGGACCACGGGTTCGCCCAAGGGAGTCGTGATCACGTACGGGAACGCCTGGTGGAACTCCGTCAACGTCGATCTGCGCATGGACACCCGTCGAGGCGACGTGACCCACGCCGCGGCGCCGCTGTTCCACATCGGCGCACTGAACAGCTTCGCGATCCGCACGCTCAGCCGAGGTGGGACCTTGGTGCTGCGACGAGGGTTCGACCCCGACGGTCTGCTGCGGGACATCGAAGAGTTCGGGGTCAACAGCATGTTCGCCGTCCCTGCGATGCTGCTCGGCCTGAGCCGTGTCCCGGGGGTGTTCGACGCCGACCTCAGCTCCCTGCGTGCCGTGGTGGTTGCGGGGGCCCCGGTGCCGCCGTCGCTCATCGAGCAGTTCGCGCAGCACGGAGTCCTCCTCGAGCAGGCCTGGGGACTGACGGAGACGGCCCCCTTCGCCACCCATCTCCCCCGGGAACGGACACTGACCAAGCTGGGGTCGGCCGGCGTGGCGATGCCCTACACCGAGGTGCGGGTGGTGGACGCGGCGACCGGTGCGCCCCTCCCCGCCGGGGCTGCCGGCGAGGTCGTCGTCCGCGGACCGAACGTCACCCCCGGTTACTGGGAGAACCCCGAAGCCACGAAGGCCGCGTTCGACGACGAGGGCTGGTTCCACTCCGGCGACATCGGCTACGTCGACGAGGACGGATGCCTCTACATCGTCGACCGTCTCAAGGACATGATCATCAGCGGTGGTGAGAACGTGTACCCGGCCGAGGTCGAACGAGCGCTCGCAGACATGCCGGGCGTCGCCGACGTCGCTGTCGTCGGTCGTCTGGACCCCGAGTGGGGGGAGACCGTGGTAGCGGTCGTCTCCCTGGTGCCGGACTCGCAGGTGACGCTGGACGACGTACGCGAGCACGCAGCCGCCCGGCTGGCCCGCTACAAGCTCCCCAGGCACCTGCACGTGACCGCGCAGCTGCCCCGCAACGCCTCCGGCAAGCTGGAGAAGAACAAGGTGCGCGACATGATCGCGCACTCGGCCACGGAGACGGTCACCACCTGACGGGCCGCCGGCTTCGATCGGCCGCACGAGCAGGTCGCGGCTGCGACCAGCATGGGTGGCGAGCCGTGGACGAGCTCGTGGGCAGTTCCCGGTGACCGTCACCCTGGGTGGCGGTCACCGGGTTGCGCGGCGAGCCAATGCTGTCAACCCTCACCTGCTCGTCGCCGCAGGCTCCTCGACGATGAGCTGACGAGGGCTGTCAGGAGCGGTCAACGCCCCGCCCCGACGCTCCCCACCTCGGTGTCCATGAACCCGGTGTCCCCGGGCAGCACGATCCGGTGGCGGGAGAGGAAGGACCGGACGTCACCGACACCGTGCCAGTGGTTCCTGGTGCCGGCGTCGCGGACGACCTCGATCACCGGACCCGTACCAGGTGAGCACGAACGGCGGTTCCGTCGACTCCCACCCAGTGCTGCTCCTGCGCGAAGGAGATCATCACGTCGAACCGGGCCGACCAGTCAGGATCTGCTGACCGTCCACCCGCCTTCCGCAGTGCCACGATGTCGAGCCAGACGTGGCCAGCCCCGTCGGGCGCGCCGAGCCCGGTCAGACATCGGGCCAGCTCATCGGTGGTCATGCCAACGGGCGCCGTCACCTCGAGTCGGCGTAGATCGTCGACCTCGGTGACCACTGCGGATCCGCGGGACCTGTCCAGTTCAACACGCACAAGGACTCCCAGCAGCTCGGTCTCCCACGGGGGGCTCGGACGCAGGGGGGCCTAGCCCGCCGGGCGCAGTCGCAGGAGGCGGTCGGCGTTGCCGTGGGCCACCGCGGCACGCTCGGCGTCGCTGATACCCGGGGCCGCCAGCAACTCGACCGCCTCGGCCGTCCGTTCGTAGGGGTAGTCGACTGCGAACAGGACCCGGTCGACCCCGACGAGGTCGATCGCGGCCCGCAGCGCAGCCGGCGAGGCCACCCCACTGGTCGTGATGTGCACGTTGCGCCGCAGGTACTCCGACGGTGCCATGGGTGGGCGTAGTTGGTCCGGGACCTGTTCGGCCCGGCTGTCGAGCCGGGCGGACTGGAACGGCAGCAACTCGCCCATGTGCCCCAGCAGCAGCTGCGCCCCGGGGTGCCGGTCGAAGACCCCGTTGTAGACCAGGCGCAGTGCATGCCCACCGGTTGCCGCTGTCCAGCCCCACGTAGGACCGAACAGCGCCGGGACGTCGGCGTAGAGCGCCAGCCTCTCAGCGGCGAAGTACGTGGGGTGCAGGTACAGCGGTACGGCCAGCTGCGCGAGCTCTGCCCAGACCTCGTCGAACCGGATGTCATCGAGGTAGCGGCCGCCCACGTGGTCGTTCTGCAGTGCGCCGACCATGCCCAGCTCGAGTACGCAGCGGCGCAGCTCGCCCACCGCGGCGGCCGGGTCCTGCAGGGGAAGGACGCAGAAGCCGGCGAAGCGGTCGGGGTGGGCTGCCACGGCAGCGGCGAGGTGGTCATTGGCCCGGCGTGCCGCATCCACCGCCTCCGCCGGGTTGGTCAGCCGCTCGACGCCGGCGGTCAGCGAGAGGACCTGGACGTCGACGCCGTGGGCGTCCATGTCGGCCAGCCGCAGCTCCCCGATGTCGCCCAGCCTGGTCCGCCATTCCCGGGCCCAGACCTCAGGCAGACCGATCCCGGGCCCGAACAGCTCTGGGGTCACCCCCGGGACCGAGAACGCCTCCTCGACGGCGACGATCCTCACCGCACCCCTCCGACCGGCATCGCTGGCGCAGCCTGGCCCCGGGCGGCGAGCAGATCCAGGGCGATGTCGACGATCATGTCCTCTTGACCGCCGACCAGCCCGCGCTTGCCGACCTCCAGCAGGAGGGTGCGCACGTCGATGCCGTAGCGGGCCGAGGCGGCCTCGGCGTGCCGCAGGAAGCTGGAGTACACCCCGGCGTAGCCGAGGGTGAGGGTCTCCCGGTCGACCTGCACGGGCCGGTCCTGCAACGGGCGGACGATGTCGTCGGCGGCGTCCTGCAGGGCGAACAGGTCGCACCGGTGGGTCCAGCCCTGCAGGTTGGCCACCGCGATGAACGGCTCGATCGGGGCGTTGCCGGCCCCGGCGCCGTGCCCGGCCAGGGAGGCGTCGACCCGCCGCACGCCTTCCTCCACGGCGACGACGGAGTTGGCCACCGACAGGGACAGGTTCTGGTGGGCGTGGATGCCGATCTGCGTGTCGGGCTGCAGGACGTCGCGGTAGGCCCGGACCCGCTCGCGGACGCCGTCCATGGTCAGCCGACCCCCCGAGTCGGTGACGTAGACGCAGTGCGCGCCGTAGGACTCCATCAGCTTGGCCTGGGCGGCGAGCTCGGCCGCGGGGGCCATGTGGCTCATCATCAGGAACCCGGACACGTCCATGCCCAGGTCGCGGGCGGTGGCGATGTGCTGGGCCGAGACGTCGGCCTCGGTGGCGTGGGTGGCCACACGCACCGACCGCACGCCGAGGGAGTAGGCGTGCTTGAGCTCAGCGGTGGTGCCGATGCCCGGCAGCAGCAGCGTGGTGAGGACGGCGCGCTGCAGGTTGTCGGCAGCGGCCTCGATCCACTCCCAGTCGGTGTTGCTGCCCGGCCCGTAGTTCAGGCTGCCGCCGGCCAGGCCGTCGCCGTGCGCGACCTCGATCGCATCCACCCCGGCGGCGTCCAGCGCGGCCACGATGCGGCCGACGTCGGTGGGACTGATGCGGTGCCGGATGGCGTGCATGCCGTCCCGCAGGGTGACGTCCTGGACGTAGATGTCGGGGGTCTCGGTGGTGCTCATGCGGTCACCTGCTCCGGGGTTCGGTCAGCGCCTCGTCGGGCAGCGCGGCGGGCGAGGCCTTCGCCGACCTGCAGGGCCGCGGAGGTCATGATGTCGAGGTTGCCGGCGTAGGCCGGCAGGTAGTGCGCGGCTCCCTCGACCTCGAGGAAGACCGTCACCTTGGTCGTCACCGGGGCGGCGTCGGGGCCGGTGAGGGTGTGCACCGGCTCGTCGGTCAGCTCGGTGAACTGCACCTGCTGCTTGAGCCGGTAGCCGGGCACGTACGCGGCCACCCGCTGGGCCATCTCCTCCACCGAGGCGCGGATGGCGTCGTGGTCGGCGTCCCCGATCAGGCACAGCACGGTGTCGCGCATGATCAACGGCGGCTCGGCGGGGTTGAGCACGATGATCGCCTTGCCGTGGGCGGCGCCGCCGACGGCCTCGATGGCGTGCGCGGTGGTCTCGGTGAACTCGTCGATGTTGGCCCGCGTCCCCGGGCCCGCCGACTTCGAGGAGATGGAGGCGACGATCTCGGCGTAGGGCACCGGGGTGACCGCCGCGATCGCGGCGACGACGGGGATGGTGGCCTGCCCGCCGCAGGTGACCATGTTCAGGTTGGTCGCCTCGGCGTCCAGGTGCTCGTCGAGGTTGACCGGCGGGACGACGAACGGGCCGATCGCGGCCGGCGTGAGGTCGACCAGCTTCTTCCCGTACGGGGCGAGCTTGGCGGCGTTGGCACGGTGGGCGCCGGCACTGGTGGCGTCGAAGACGATCTCGATGTCGTCGAACCCCTCCATCGCGATGAGCCCGTCGACGCCGTCGGCGGTGGTGGGCACCTTCATCCGGGCGGCGCGGGCCAGCCCGTCCGAGGCCGAGTCGATGCCGACCATGGCGCCCATCTCCAGCACGTCGGAGGTGCGCAGCACCTTGATCATCAGGTCGGTGCCGATGTTGCCCGACCCGATGATGGCGACCTTGGTCTTGCTCATGCCTGTTCCTCCGGAGCGAGGGTGAAGGTGGCACGGACCGTGCCGAGGGATCCGAGGTGGGCGACCACGTCGCTGCCCGGTGGCGTTGCAGCCATCGGGCCGAGGGCACCGGAGAGCACGACCTGCCCGGCGCGCAGCGGGTCGCCGAGGTCGCGGGCGGTCCGGGCCAGCCACGACAGCGCGTTGATCGGGTCACCGAGGCAGGCCGCACCCGTGCCGCGGGACACCTCGCGCCCGTCGACGTCCATCGTCATGGCCACCTCGACCGGGTCGAACTCCTCCAGGGTCAGACGGGTGTCCCCGAGCACGAACAACCCGCTGGAGGCGTTGTCGGCCACCGTGTCCACCAAGGTGATGTCCCAGCCGGCGATCCGGCTGTCCACGATCTCCAGGGCCGCCACCGCGTAGGCCACCGAGCTGCGCACCTGGTCCGCGTCGAGGGCACCCTCGTCCAGGTCGGCCGACAGCACGAACGCGATCTCGGCCTCGACCTTGGGTTGGAGCAACCGGCGCGAGTCGACCGCCTCGTCGGCGGAGACGTCCATGTCGTCGAACAGCACGCCGAAGTCGGGTTGGTCGACGCCCAGCTGGGCCTGCACGGCCGGGGAGGTCAGCCCGATCTTCCGCCCGACGACGGTCCGGCCGGTCGACAGCCGGCGGCTGGTCAGCTCCTGCTGCACCGCGTAGGCCGAGGTCAGATCCCCGGCAGCCAGCACGTCCCGGACCGGGGCGCACGGCGTGCGGGTCTCGGTCGCCGCGGTGAGCCGATCGGCGAGATCGCAGACCTGGTCGGCGGTGAGGGTGGGGGTCTCGCTCATGTCGGGTGGTTCCTTCCCTCAGCGGGGCAGTGCGGTCGCGACGGCGAAGCCGGCGATCCACTCCGGCACGGGCTCGTAGAACCGGGACGTCATCTCGTACGGCCCGGCCGCTGCGAGCGAGGCGAAGGCGGCGATCCAGGTGCGCACCTCGTGCGCCGACCCGCCCCCCTCGCGCGCCATCCAGTCCGGGGTCCAGGCGTCGACGTCGGCGAGCGTCCCGTTCTCGAGCACATCGAGGACGAGGGCGTCCCAGGCAGGGTTGATGGGGACCATCGTCGAGGCGCCCGCGGCGTAGTCGCGGCCGGCCTGCAGCACGCGGGCCTCACCCTTGGCCCGCTGCTCCGGGGTCGGGGGGTGGCCCTCGATCAGCGCGTCGGCCACCCGAGCAGGCGCGCCCTTCAGCGTGGGGACCGGCGGGTCGTGGGACAGACCGCCCGAACCGATGAACAGCACGCGCTTGTCCAACCGGGCCGTGGCCTGCCCGACCGCGTCGCCCAGCGCCCGGATGCGGCTGACCCGGCCCAGCGGGGTGGCGACACCGTTGATGAACACCGGGACCACCGGCACCGTGTCGATCCCGCCGAAGAGGACCTCCAGCGGCTGGACGAAACCGTGGTCGACGGTCATCCGCGCCGACACGGTGAGGTCGATGCCGAGATCCAGCACGCCCTCGGCGACGGTGTCGGCGATGTCGCGATCCACCGACAGCGGGCCAGCCTGCGACCCGAAGTCGCCGACGGCGGTGGCCGCGGTGGCCAGGCAGAACGGCGGCATGTCCTTGTAGAAGAACCCGTTGTAGTGGTCGGGGGCGTACAGGACGACCAGTTCGGGTTCGAACTCGTGCACGAAGGCCCGGGCCTGGTCGACCGCCGCGTCGATCCTCGTCAGCACCTCGGGTGCCGGGTCGTTCTTCCCGATCAGCGGGGAGTGGGACAGGCCCACGGCGGCGAAGGTCATGACGGAGCTCCTGACGTGGTGGGCGGGTGGACGACGAGCTTCCCGGCGAAGGAGCCGTCGATCATCAACTGGAAACCCTTGTGGATCTCCCCGAGCGGCATGGTGTGGTCGATCACCGGGCGCACACCGGTGGCGTCCATGAGCTTGAGCAGGGCGACCAGCTCGCTGCGGGTGCAGCCAGTCGAGCCGAGGATGCGTTGCTGCAGGTAGAAGATGCGGCCCAGATCGGCAGGAGGGTTCATGCCGCTGGTCGCACCGGCGACCACCAGCGTGCCGCCCGGGCGGAGCGACTTCAGCGAGTGCGACCACGTCGCTTCGCCGACCGTCTCGACCACCACGTCGACCCGCTCCGGCAAGCGGGTGCCGCTGGGCACTGCCGCCCGCACACCCCACTCCTCCGCCATGCGTCGCTTGTCCTCGCTGCGGCTGGTCGTGTAGACGACCGCACCGGCAGCCAGAGCGAGCTTGATGGCCGCCGAGGCCACTCCCCCGCCGGCGCCCTGCACCAGCACCCGGTCGCCCGCGGTGATGCGGGCCTGGGTGAACAGCATCCGGTAGGCGGTGGTCCAGGCGACGGGGAGGCAGGCGGCCTCGTCGAAGGACAGCCAGGCCGGCTTGGGCACCAGGTTGCGGGTGGGGACGGTGAGGTACTCCGCGAAGGCACCGTCGTGCCGCTCGGAGAGGAGGGCGCGGTCGGGGTCCAGGGTCTCGTCCCCCATGCCGGCGTCGGCGTTGCCCAGCACCGGGTACACGATGACCTCGTTGCCGTCCTGGTCGTAGCCGGCGGCATCGCAACCGAGCACGATCGGGAGGCGGTCGGCGGGGTGCCCCACGCCCCGCAGGGTCCACAGGTCGTGCATGTTCAGCGACGAGGCGACGACCTTGACCAGGGACCAGCCCGGGGGCGGGACAGGGACCGGTACGTCCGTGACGTGCAGACCGGACAGGGGGTCGGTCGCACTCTGCGACACGGCAACGGCTGCGAGCATGGCAGCAACGGTCACTCGGCTCTGGACGGCGAGCCCAGCACTCGTGCCGCAGAGCGGAACACAGCCTGGGCCGGTCGGCGTCCGGCGAGTTCGCTGGGGCCATGACGTCGACCACCCGACCGGCCACCCCCGGGTCCGAGCCGGACGCCACCGATCCGCCGCGGCGGGGCGAAGCCACCTCGGCGCCCCGCGGTGCGCTCCGCCGGCCGTCGGCGATGACCCGCAACCTCGATGTCAGCGGCCTCGTCGATGCCGAGGGTGGCCTGCTCGACCGCGCGGTCTTCACCGACGACCAGCTCTACCGTCAGGAACTGCGGCGCGTGTTCGCACCCAGCTGGCTGTTCCTGGCCCACACCGACCAGTTCCACAAGCCCGGTGACTTCTTCACGACGTACATGGGCGAGGACCCGGTCATCGTGACCATGGACAAGAACCGCAAGCTGCGGGTGTACCTCAACTCCTGTCGGCACCGCGGTGCCCGTGTCTGCCGGGCCGACATGGGGGCCACCAGGAACTTCACCTGCACCTACCACGGGTGGGCCTACGACCTGGAAGGCAAGCTGGTCAGCGTCCCGAACCAGGAGGGCTACCCCGCCGACTTCTCCCCCGGCCAGTGGGGTCTCGTCGAGGTCCCCCACGTCGACAGCTACCGGGGTCTGGTGTTCGGCACCTGGAACCCCGAGCCGGTGTCCCTGCGCGAATCGCTGGGCGACATGGCCTGGTACATGGACGCGATGCTCGACCACGACGACGAGGGCACCGTCGTCGTCGGCGGGGTGCACAAGTGGGTGCTCGCCGGCAACTGGAAGCTGGCCGCCGAGCAGTTCGCCACCGACTGGTACCACGTCAACATGAGCCACGCCTCGGCCCTGATGGTCATGTCGCCCTCGGGCAAGAAGCCCAAGGACGAGATCGTGCACCGCACCGGCCGGCAGTACGTGGACCCCAACGGGCACGGGGCCGGCTTCCCGGTCCACCCGAAGAACCGGTTCGACGCCCGCACCGTGCACGACTGGGCCGATTACCCCGCGATGCGGGAGCGCCTGGGTGAGGCGCGGGTGGAGGGGCCCCTGACCAACGGGCACGCCACGGTGTTCCCGAACTTCTCCTACCTGCCGGTCAACGGCTCGGTGCGCATCTGGCACCCCAAGGGCCCGGACAAGATGGAGGTCTGGGCCTGGACGATCGTCGACAAGTCCATGCCCGAGGAGGTCCGCGAGGCCCAGCGGTTGTACAACCTGCGCACCTTCGGTCCCAGCGGGATCTTCGAGCAGGACGACGGCGAGAACTGGAGCGAGGTCCAGTCCATCGCGCACGGCTTCATCACCAACGGCGTCGCGCTGAACTACCAGATGGGCATGGGCTCCGAGCGCGAGGACGGGCGCCACCCGGGGCAGACCAGCGAGTTGTACAGCGACGCGGCCGGGAGGTCCTTCTACGCCCGGTGGCGCGACCTGATGAACACCCCCGCCTGGCACGAGGCGGACCAGAAGTGAGCCAGGGCATCCGGGTCGCGTCCGCGGAGGACATCGCCGAGGGCGAGGGCATCACCATCGGCAGGGACGTCGCCGGCACCGCCGACGACATCGCGCTCCTCAAGGACGACGACGGCAGCATCTGGGCACTGGACAACACCTGCACCCACCAGACCGCCTCGCTGGCGGAGGGCTGGGTCGAGGGCGGGTACGTCGAGTGCCCCCTGCACTCCTCCCGGTTCTGTCTGCGCAACGGTGAGGTCGACGGACTCCCGGCCACCCGCGACACGGTGGCGCACCGGGTCGAGGTCCGTGACGGCGAGGTCTACCTGTTCCCGGGCCAGACCCCGTGAACTCCCGTTCCGACCTCGGGCACGTCGTGGTGGTCGGGGGCGGCGTCGGTGGGGTGAGCACCGTCGGCGCCCTGCGCCAGGGCGGCTACGACGGGCGGGTCACTCTCGTCGACGCCGGCGAGTTCCCCTACGACCGCCCGCCCCTGTCCAAGGACTACCTGGCCGGCGCCTGCAGCTCGACCGACCTGTGGCTGCAGAGCCCCGCCTGGTTCGACGACAACCGCATCGAGCTGCGCACTCGCACCTCGGTGGCCGCCCTACGGACCGCCGAGGGAGCGCTGGAGCTCGACGACGGCAGCAGGGTGGCCGCCGACCGCGTGGTGCTGGCCACGGGTGGCCGGGCCGCCCGACCACCCCTGCCCGGGGCCGACGGGGACCTCGTGCACACCCTGCGCACCATCGAGGACGCCGACCGTCTCCACAAGGCCCTGGTCCCGGGAGCTCGCCTGCTCGTCGTCGGGGCCGGCCTCATCGGCGCCGAGGTCGCCTCGACCGCCCTCGACCTGGGCTGCGACGTCGTCCTGGTCGACCCGGTCGACCCTCCGCTGGTCGCGGCCCTCGGCACCACCATCGCGACCTGGCTGCACGACCTGCACACCGCCCGCGGCGTTCGCGTCGTCCGCGCCGGTGTCGAGTCGCTCGGTCAGGACGGTGCCGTCCTCACCGCCCGGTTCGTCGGGCAGCCCGACGCCGCGGAGTTCGACGTCGCGGTCCTCGGCGTGGGCATGTCGCCCGACACGTCGCTCGCCGTCGCAGCCGGCATCGAGGTGGACCGCGGGGTGGTGGTGGACCCGGCTCAGCGGACCGCGAACCCAGCCGTGCTGGCGGTGGGCGACGCGACCAGGGTGCGCCGCGACGGGGTGCTGCTGCCACGGACCGAGCACTGGGAGGCAGCCCAGCACGACGGGAAGCGGGCCGCGGCCTCCATCCTGGGGGTGGCACCACCGGCGGAGACCGCACCGTGGTTCTGGTCCGACCGGCACCACCGGCACGTCGAGGCCATCGGTCATCTCGGCGCCGCCGACCAGGTCGTGCTGCGCGGGACCACCGATGCCCCGTCGTTCGCCGTGTTCGGGCTGCACGAGGGTCGTGTCGTCGCCGCCGCGGCCGTGGACGACCCCACCGCGGTCCGGGCCGCCCGTCGGATGGTCGACCGGCGGCTCGCCGTGGACCCCGGCGCTCTGGCCGACCCCACGACCGACCTGCGTCGGCTGCTTCGCGGTTGACCCCGATCCCTTCCCCGAACCCGACCACGAAAGGCCGAACCGCGTGAGCACCACCGACAGCCTGCAGGCCACCCTCACCCGCGCTGGCCAGCGCGCCGACCGGGACACCCACTTCGAGGTCGAGCAGCTGTACTACGAGGAAGCCGAACTGCTGGACGAGGGCCGCTACACCGACTGGCTGGAGCTGCTGGCCGAGGACCTCGTCTACTGGATGCCCACGCGCACCAACCGGCTCCGGCGCCAGCAGGCCTTGTCGGTGGCCGCCCGCGGGGAGGCCGCCTTCTACGACGAGACGAAGGAGAGCCTGGCCTGGCGCATCCGGCGCTTCGACTCCGGGATGGCGTGGGCCGAGGACCCACCCTCCCGCACCCGCCACCTCGTCACCAACGTGGTCGTGCGGCACGCCGACCCCGAGCAGACCCCCCAGGCCACCGCCGAGGACCTGGTCGCGCGCTCGGCCTTCCTGGTCTACCGCAACCGGCTCGAACGGGAGGAGAACGTCTTCGCCGGCCAGCGGACCGATCTTCTCCGCCGTGAGGAAGGTGTCCTCCGGGTGGCCCGCCGCACCATCCTGCTCGACCAGAACGTGCTCACCGCCAAGAACATCTCGACCTTCTTCTGACCTGCCCGCTGCCCGTCCCGAGGGGGGCAGCGCCCACCGATGCCACGAGGTGCCTGATGACCCTGACCGCCACCGACGACCTGTCCATCACCCGGAGGACCGTCCCCACCTCGCTCGGCGACATCGCCGTGGCCGAGGTCGGCGACGGACCCGTGCTGGTCATGCTCCACGGCGGTGGCCCCGGAGCCTCCGGCCTCAGCAACTACGCCCAGAACCTCCCCGCTCTGTCCCAGCACTTCCGCGTCGTGCTCCCCGACCAGCCCGGGTTCGGCGGGAGCTACCGGCCCAGCCAGGACGACCTCGACGCCCGCTCCATCACCGAGATCACCGTCGACGCACTCCTCCAGGCACTGGACGAGCTGGACATCGACAGGTTCCACCTGCTCGGCAACAGCCTCGGCGGCGCTGCCGCCATCGCGATGGCCCAGTCCCGGCCCGAACGAGTGAGCACCCTGGTCCTCATGGCACCCGGGGGCGGGTGGGTACCGTTCGGCCCCACCCCCACCGAGGGCCAGAAGGAGATGTTCCGCTACTACAACGGGACCGGGCCGTCGGAGAAGAAGATGGCCGCCTTCATCCGCGCGATGGTCTACGACCACAAGCAGTTCGGCGAGGACGTCGTCCGTCAGCGGTACGAGTCATCGCTGGACGAGAGCCACGTCGAGTTCTACCACCGGTACAACGCCGCCTTCGGCGCCCGCGGCGGCATGGACCCGCTGTGGCGAGACCTGCACAGGATCAAGGCCCCCACCCTCCTGCTGTGGGGCCGTGACGACCGGACGATCACCTTCGACGGCGCAGCCTTGATGCTGAAGCAGATCCGAGACGTGCAGCTGCACGTCTTCGGCAAGTGCGGTCACTGGGTGCAGCTCGAGCGTCAGCCTGAGTTCGAGCGGTTGGTCGCGGACTTCCTGGCCGCTCACCCGTGAGCAGCTGGCTCGAGGGCGACGTCGCCCTGGTCACCGGCGGTGGCTCCGGCATCGGCCGCGCGGTGGCCGAGAGGTTCGTGGCCGAGGGAGCCTCCGTCACGGTCGTGGACCGCGACGCACCACGACTGCGAGCCGTCGTCGAGGAGTCCGTCGACCCCACCCGGATGCTCGCTGTCGAGGCCGACGTCCGCGACAGCCAGGCACTGCACCGCGCAGTGGCCGACACGGTCGACCGGTTCGGCAAGCTGGACACCCTGGTCACGAACGCAGGGCTGTGGGACTACCAGCGCCCGGTCACGCGGCTGGACGGCGTCCAGCTCGGCAATCTCTTCGACGAGCTGTTCGCGGTCAACGTCAAGGGGTACCTGCTCGCGGTGGAGGCGGCCTGGCGCGAGCTGGTGCGGACCCGCGGCAACGTGGTCATGACCCTGTCGAACGCTTCGACGTACGTCGCGGGCGGCGGCCCCGTCTACACCGCCTCCAAGCACGCGTGCCTGGGTCTGATGAAGCAGCTCGCCTACGAGCTGGCCCCCCGGGTGCGGGTGAACGGCGTGGCCGTCGGCGGCATGAACACCGACCTGAGGGGACCGGCGAGCCTCGGCATGGCGGAGCGTTCGATCGCGGCTTCGTTCGCCAAACGCACCGCCGACACCCCTCCCCCGCCGATCCCGCTGCACGACTCCAGCACCGACCCTCGGGACGTCACCGGCTCGTACGTCCTGCTGGCCTCCCGCCGGCAGGCCGGCACCATCACCGGGCACGCCATCGCCGCCGACGGCGGCATCGGGGTCCGCGGTTTCGCGACCGCTGCCGGTGGCGACGACCTCGGTGCGCAGCTGTGACCGGCGCCCGCGCGGGCTCGGCGAGCGCTGGCGTGCATCGCCCCGCACCGGGCGCGTTGCACGACCTACTGATCCCACACCTCGCCGAGGAGGCTGTCCCCCGTTGAGCACCGTCCCCTTTCCCTCACTCGTCCTCGAGCCCAGCTGGCGGGTGAGGCAGCAGGAGAACAGTTCGGCCCGGACCGACCTGGAACTGGAGCACGAATCGGGCGCCACCGCGCAGATCCGTCTGGAGCGGTGCGTAGCCGGGCGTCTCGAGAGCGCCTACCCGGCCAGCGTGCGCGACGTGGAGATCCGGGTGGTGGCGCTGTCGGACGGCGGGTTGCTGACTGCTGTGCTGGAGGGAGTCGTGCGGGCCGTGCGGTCGGCCGAGCCCGCCTGCCGCCGGATCATCTACGGCGCCCCGCGGGGTCAGGTCGGCGCCGTCGCCGCCTCCGAGCAGGCCGGTTTCCGGTACGTGGTGGACGTCGACCTGGTCGACGCCGAGCTGAGCCTGCTGGTCTCCGAGCCCGAGTGGGTCTCGGTGGCCGACGAAGCCGCTGATGCGGTGCCTGGATCCTGACGTCGACGACGGGTCAGGCGCTCCGGGCCGGCACCGGTCCGCGAACACGTGCCGCACGTGCCACCGTGCGGGTGGCCTCGGCGCAGACACTGCGCAGGGCCTGCTCGTGGATCCGAGGGTCGGTACGGCCCGCAGCCACCGAGACCGACATCGCGGCGACGGGCCGACCGTCTGCACCCAGCACAGCGCCGGCCACACAACTCAGGCCGGGCTGCGCCTCCTGGTCATCGATCGCCACACCCCGGCTGCGCACCACGTGCAACCGTGCCGCGAGCGCCGCCGGGTCGGTGATGGTCGTCGGAGTCCAGGCCTGCAGCTCACCTGCCATCACCAGCGCAGCGGCCTGCCCGTCGTGGGCCATCATCGCCTGCCCCACCGCCGTGCAGTGGGCCGGGACGCGGCCACCGATGCGCGAAGGCGACTTCACCTGCCTGCTCCCGTAGAGCTTGGCCAGGTAGACCACGTCCACCCCGTGCATGGCGGCCAGATGGACCGTCTCGTGCGTGCGCTCGTACAGCTCGGCCACGTGCGGGATGAGGAGGTCACGGATCTGGTCGTGGGCGGCCGGGTACACCGACCGGCCCAGCCGGTGCAGCTGGTTCCCCAGCCGGTAGGCGGTCCCCACCCGTTCCACGACACCGTTGCGCTCCAGCAGTCCGAGCACCCGGTGAGCGGTCGACTTGCTCAGGTCGGCCCTTCGGGCCAGCTCGCTCACCCCCAGCTCTGCAGCCTGCCCGTCGCCGAAGGACAGCAGCAGGCTGATGGCCTTGTCCACGGCGGCCCGGTCCTCGCGGCGTCCCTCGGCCACAGCCGTCGTCATGGTCAACCCCCGATGTGGAGCGGGTGCGCTGCCGCACCCCGGTCACGGACTGGCCTCATGGTGACCGGCGCCATGGTGTCGGTCAAGAATGACAACCGTCCATCTAAAGTGACACCATGCAGACATCCCCCGCTGACCACAATCGCCGCGTGGCCCGCAACACCAGGCGGTTCCGTGAGGAGCGGGGGCTGTCGATGGGCGAGCTGGCCCGCCGGGCAGGCTTGTCCAAGCAGACGCTGTCCAAGGTGGAGCAGGGAACCGGGAACCCCACGGTCGAGACACTGGCGCTCCTCAGCACCGCCCTCGACGTCTCACCCCGCCGGCTGCTGACCGAGTGGGGTACGCCGGTGTTCGTGCAGCGACAGACCGACGACGTCTGGACCGGGACCGCAGACCATGCAGAGCGTCTCCTTGATCAGTTGTACGGCTCGGGCTACGTCCGCAACCAGGTCCTCCGGTTCCGCCGAGGCGCAGCGCCCGTCGTGGCTGCGCCGCACCCGACCGGCGCACTGCTGCACCTCTACGTCATCACCGGACGGGTCCGGACCGGACCCTTGCGCGACCCGGTCGACCTGGCCGCCGGAGACTTCGTCCGCTTCCCCGGCGACGTACCCCACCAGCACCTCTGTCTGACCGAGCGAGCGGTCGTGCACCTGGTGACCACCCTGCCGGGCGTACCGCAGTTCGAGCCGGTCCCCCACCCGTCCAGCTGAACGGTGCCGCCGCTCCCGCCCGGCCACCACGCTCGTAGGCTCCCCGTGGTGAGCACCCCCGCCAAGGTCGACCGCGCTGGCAGCAAACGACGGCGACTTGTCGAGATCGGCGTCCAACTGCTCGACGAGATGCCCTATGCCGACATCACGATCACCGCCATCACGGTGCGAGCCGGCATGACCCGCGGCCTGTTCTTCTACTACTTCGGCGACAAGGACGCCTACTTCGACCAGGTCGTGGCCGCGTTCCTGGACCTCCAGCGCGCCCGCTTCGCGGCGAACGACCCGCAGGCGGCGGACAACCCGGCCGCCTGGCTGCGGGCCGAGATCGACGCATTCCTGGACATCATGGACGCCCACCCGCAGTCCATGCGCACCCTGATGGAGCAGCACTGGTCGAGCCAGGTCGACGACGCCGGCGCAACGATGAGCGACCTCACGGCTGCCCGGGTCACGCGGGCCTTCGCACTGCCCGAGCACGACCCCGTGCTTCGTGCACTGCTGGTCAGCTGGGGGCTGCACTGCGTCGACACCGCGCTCCGCGTGCAGCGCACCGGGACCTGGGACCGAGTTCTCGTGGGCGCCGTGCTCGAGGCCGAACTCCACGCGGTCCTCGCCACCTACAGGGCACCCCGCACAAGCGTCTGACCCCCTCCGCTCGGCGTTCGACCCATGGTCGAAGTTCTTCTTGACCACTGGTCAAACTTCGGTCAACCTCGTGACCGGGACCACGCTCGAGCGTGCGTCCCGCACCGAGCAGACCAACGGAGGTCCCCATGAAGTTCGGCGTCTTCTACAACCCGATGGTGCCCAAGGCATCCGACCAGGAGGACTGGGATCCGGGGCAGGAGCGGGAGGCGCTGCTGAACATGCTCGAGCAGATCCGCTTCGCCGACAGCCTCGGCTTCGACTACGCCTTCCTGGGCGAGCACCACTTCATGCCCGAGTACGCGCACAACTCGGCGACCGAGGTGCTGCTGGGCTCACTGGCGCAGACGACCAGCAACATCCGGCTGGGAACCGGGATCGTGCACGCGTCGCACAACGACCCGATCCGCACCGCCGAGCGGATTGCCACGCTTGACCAGCTGACCGGGGGGCGGGCCGAGTTCGGCTTCGGCCCCGGCACCACGCAGGAGATCGCCCCATGGCTGGGCGCCGACCTGCACCGCAAGGCCGAGAGGGCGCACGCCTCGGCCCAGGTGTCCATCGACGTGCTCGCCAGCCGCGGGGTGTGGCCGGGGGTGCACGACGACTTCTTCGACTTCCCGGCCGGCAACGTGGTGCCGAAGACCTACCAGACCCCGCACCCGCCGTTGTGGACCTCGACGGCGCTGCCGGGGATGGCCCCCGGCGTCGCGGCCCGCGGTCTCGGCCAGCTCATGCTCACCCTCGCCGGCCCCGACGCCGTTGCCGCCGAGGTCGCCGCCTACTGGGACACCCTCCGCAGCGGTTCCGTGCAGCCGATGGGCCGCGGCATCAACCCCGCCGTCTTCACCTTCACGATCGGCCTGCTGGCGCCGACCGACGAGCTCGCCGAGGAGCGCGCCCGGGAGGGCCTGGAGTTCTTCGGCTTCGGCTTGACCGGCGGTGCCATGGCGCGGATCGGGGATCCGGACCACCACCTCTGGAACGCCTTCCAGGACTTCAAGGCCGGCCGCTCGGACATCCGCACCGAAGCCGGTACGCCCCCCATGCTCCTCGAGATGGGGCGACACTTCGCCGACCTCCCCGGCACCATGATGTGCGGTCCTGAGCGCGCCCGTGAGTTCACCCGCGCCATCGAGGCCACGCACGCCGACGGGCTGCTGCTCAACCAGCAGTTCGGCACGACCAAGCACGAGCACCTCATGGAGTCCCTGGAGATCTGGGCGACCCAGGTGATCCCCGAGTTCCGAGAGCGCGACGCCGAGCACCAGGCCTGGCGCAAGCAGCAACTCGACGGCATCGACCTCCCCGTCGTCACGTCGGTCTGAGGGGACGACGATGACGACGATCGAGTCCCGCACCCTCGGTGCCGTCCCGGTCCGGGTCGCCCGGCCCGCCGGGGCAGCATCCTCGGCCGTGGTGGTCCTGCACCAGGCGCCGGGGTGGTCACCGCAAGTGGCCGACTGGCTCACCCGCCTGGGCGATGCCGGGCACCTCGCCGTGGCGCCCCTGCTCCTGCACCACCGCGGGGTCGAGTCCGTGGACCCGGGCGAGCGCTTCGGCGGGGACCTCGGGGCCTTCGCAGCCTTCCTGCCCGGGGACGACTTGATCGCCTCCGACGTCGACGAGGTGCTGGCCTTCGTCCGCCGCGAAGGGGTCGACGGCCGGCGCACCGGCGTCGTCGGTTTCTCCTACGGCGGGCGGGCGGCCTTCCTCACCGCCGCTCGGCACGAGCTGGGCGCCGCCGTGACCTTCTACGGCACCGGTATCCAGCGGCCCGGTTACCCGGGCAACGAGGACCTCCCGGCCCTGGCCGACCACATCGAGAACCTCCGCACGCCCTGGCTGGGCCTCTACGGGGAGACGGACTTCCTGCTGCAGCCCGGCGAACTCGACGAGTTCGAGACGGCGTTGGAGCAAGCACCTGCATCGACCGAGGTGGTGCGCTACCCCGACGCCGGGCACGCTTTCGACATCGACATCCGGTTCGGGCCGGACGCCCCCAGCTCGCTCGTCCCGGCCGCCGCCGCCGATGCGACCTCCCGCGCCGAGGCCTTCCTCGGCCACCACCTCGGCTGACCCGGGCCACCTCCGCCGGTGGGCCGGTGGCACGTCCACCGGCCCACCGGCGGCCAGCATGATCTGAGGAGTACACCGTGACACGTGCCCTGGACGGACTCCGGGTGGTCGACTTCGGCCAGTGGTTGGCCGGCCCCCTGCTCTCGGCCTGGCTCGCCGACGCCGGGGCGGACGTCGTGCGCATCGACCCGCCCGGCGGTCCCCGGTGGGACCACCCCGCCAACGCCATGCTGCAACGGGGCAAGCGGAGCATCGTCCTCGACCTGACCGACGAGACCGACCACCGCGTGGCTGAGCAGCTCGTGGACCGGGCGGACATCGTGGTCGAGAACTTCCGCCCAGGCGTCATGGAACGTCTGGGCCTCGGTCCCGAGCGATCCGTGCGGGCCAACCCGCGTCTCCTGTACTGCTCCCTGCCAGGCTTCGCCGAAGATGACCCCCGCGCCGGGGTAGCCGCCTGGGAAGGGGTCGTGAGCGCCGCGGCGGGCCTGTACCTCTACCCCGGTTGCTCACCGATGGACTACGTCGGCGACCGCACCGGTGAGCCGATCTTCAGCGCCCTGCCCGCGGCGTCCTCCTATGCGGCCATCGTGGCCGCGCACTCCGTCGCCGCGGCCCTCGTGGCCAGGGAGCGGACCGGCCGCGGGCAGCGCATCGAGGTGCCGTTGTACGACGCGTGCTTCGAGCTCATCGGGTCCGGGGTGATGCGCACCGACACACCGCGGCCCACGGCGGCCGGACCGCGGATCTCGACGTCCATGCCCCAGCTCGGCCACTACCGCTGCGCAGATGGCCGGTGGCTGGAGCTGTGCCTCTTCCAGGACAAGCACCTGCGCTGGTTCGCCGACGCCTTCCTGCCGGCCGAGCACATCGCGGACGGCATGGCGGACCCGGTCCGGATGTTGACGGACCCGGACCTCCAGGAGCGGGCACGGGCGCGCTACGCCGAACTCTTCGCGACCCGACCCGCCCGCGACTGGGAGATCGCGATCAACGAGGTCAGCGGCGCCTCGGCTGCGTTGTGCCAGACCTCCGAGGACTGGCTGCTCGAGGACTCCCATGCCCGCGAGTCAGGCGCCGTCGTCGAGGTCGAGGACCCGGTGCTCGGCACGACGGCACAGGCCGGTCACCCGATCCGCATGTCGGCCACCCCACCGACGGTGTCCTTCCCACGACGGCCGTTGGACGCCGACCGGGCGGCGGTGCTCGACGAGCTCACCCGCCCCGCTCCGGTGACCAACGGCCCGCGGGAACCGGTCGAGGACCTGACCGAGGCGTTGGCGGGCGTCCGCGTGCTCGACGTCGCCCAGGTCCTGGCCGGACCGACCGTCGGTCGGGTCTTGGCCGAGTACGGCGCGGAGGTCGTCAAGATCCACAGCTTCGTCGACCGACAGCTCGGCATGCACCTGTACACCAACAGCGGCAAGCGTTCGATCATGCTCGACCTCAAGACCGCAGACGGACTAGCTGTCTTCGACCGGCTCAGCTCCGGCGTCGACGTCTTCGTGCAGAACTTCACCCGCGGGGTGACCGACCGCATGGGCGTCGGCGAGCAGGCACTCCGGGCCGTCAACCCGGGTCTGGTCTACGTCTCGATCAGCGCCTTCGGCCACGAAGGGTACCGGGGTGGCTGGCGCGGGCGCGAACAGCTGGGTCAGGGTCCGACCGGTATGCAGAACCGCCTCGGTGGAGACGGCGAACCGCTCATGGCGCCCTACCCCTACAACGACTACGGCTCGGGCAACCTCGCCGCGTTCGGGGCGCTCCTCGCCCTGTACCACCGCATGCGGGGCGGCACCGGACAGCACGTGCAGTCGTCCCTGACCCACAGTGCCACCTTCCTGCAGGTGCCCTTCATGGTCGCGGCCCCCGGTCGGGTGTGGGACGAGCCGGCCGGCCAGGCGGCCAAGGGGTGGGGGCCGGCCGACCGGTTGTACGCCGGGTCCGACCGCTGGTTCTACGTGACCGCGCCGGACGGGTTCGACACCCTCGGTGAGCTCGCCGGCCTCGACGAGGACGCGTTGGAGAAGGTCTTCCGATCACGGCCGGCCGAGACGTGGGTCGATCTCCTGGTCGACGCGGGGATGGGCGCCCACGTCCTCGTCGACCAGGCCGACCTGATGGACGACCCGTCCACCCGCGCACGGGGGCTGGCAGTCGAGCGCGACCACCCTGGGTTCGGTCGTGCCGTGATGGCAGGGCCGTCCCGACGGCTGTCCCGCACCCCACCCCGACCTGGTCGTCCCGTCGGCCCCCCGGGTAGCGACACCCGGGCCGTCCTGGAGGAGCTCGGTCTCGACGCAGCGGACCTCCTCGCCCGGGACATCGCCCGGGAAGGACTACCGGAGGGCACGGCGTTCGTGGGCATGTTCCGGTGACCAACCCTGGGTTGCCGGACCTCGTACGGAGCCCGACCTCGCCGGGGCGCCGTGCGCAGCGCACGGTTGCCGGCGTACCCCTGCGGTTGCTGCTGGTGCTTGGTGCCCTGTCCGCCTTCGGACCGATTTCCATGGACCTGTACCTGCCGGCACTCCCCCGGTTGGCCGATGCGTTGGGCACGTCGGCGTCGGCGTCGCAGCTGACCATGACCTCGTGCATGGTGGGGCTGGCGCTCGGTCAGCTGGTCACCGGCCCGGTCACCGACGCCTACGGCCGCCGCACTCCGGTCCTGGTGGGGCTGGCGGTCTTCGCGGCCGCATCCCTGCTGTGCGCACTGTCCACCGACATCCTCGTGCTGGTGGCCCTGCGCTTCATCCAGGGCGCGGCCGGTGGCGCCGCGATCGTCATCGCCCGCGCCGCCGTGCGGGACCGCTACGACACCGAAGCCGCTGCTCAGGTCTTCAGCCTGCTGGTCGTGGTGACCGCCGTCGCCCCGGTCGTCGCTCCGATCGTCGGCGGGCAGTTGCTGCGGTGGACCACCTGGCCCGGGTTGTTCAACGCCCTGGCCGTGATCGGTGTGCTCCTCCTCGCCCTGACCGCCCGATCCCTCCCGGAGAGCCTCCCCGTGGGCGCGCGGACATCCGGGGGGCGCACCGCCCTCCGCAGCCACGCCGCGATTCTGCTGAGGGATGGGGACTTCCTCGGCTTCACCGCGGTGCTCGCCCTGGGCTGCGGGATCCTGTTCGCCTACATCATCATGAGCCCATTCGTCCTCCAAGGCGCCTACGAGCTGGATGCGCAGACCTTCGCGGTGGTGTTCGCGGTCAACTCGGCGGGGCTGCTCGCCGTCGGCCGGTGGGGGGCGATCCTCGTCGCGCGCCGCGGTGCCGCGGCGACGTTGCGACGTGGGCTCGTCATCGGCGGGGTGGGTAGCGCGGCCCTCCTGGTCGCGGTTGCGAGCGGGGCGGGGCTCGTGGTCCTTCTCCCGATCCTCTTCCTGACCGTGTCCAGTGTCTCGCTCGTCATGCCGACCGCAACCGCGCTCGGCCTGGCCCACCACGGCGATCGAGCCGGCACGGCAGGGGGCGTGATGGGCCTGGCGCAGTTCGGCCTCAGCGGCGCCATCGTGCCGCTCGTCTCCATCAACGGCACGAACCCTGTGCTGATGGCACTCACCATGACCGGGAGCGGAACGCTCGCGCTGCTGGTGGGGACGCTCCTCCTGGCGCGCCGGCGACGTACCGAGAAGAGCCGTTGATGCACCCTCAGCCACGAGCCGACGACCTGCAGCCCGCCTTCCGCGAGGTGATGGCCGGGGTCGCCACCCCGGTCTCGGTCATCACCGCGGTGTCGGCCGACGGCGTCCCGCACGGGACGACGGTGTCGGCGTTCGCGTCGCTGTCGATGGACCCGCCGATGGTGTTGGTCTCCCTGGACCGCGGCTCGGACCTGCTGGCCCTGGTGCGGGTGACCGGCCGGTTCGGCGTCAACGTGCTGGGGGCGACGCAGTCGGCGCTGGCGCTGTCCTTCGCCCGCAAGGGCCCGGACAAGTTCGCCGACGTCGACTGGGCCGACGACCACGGCCTGCCCCGGTTGCCCGGCGTGCCGGGGTGGCTGGCCTGCGACGTCGACTCGCTGGTCACCGGTGGCGACCACGTCGTCGTCCTCGGCCTGGTCACCGCCGCCGCGACCGTCGACGGCGCACCACTGACCTACCACTCGAGGGTCTTCGGGACGCATGCCGCACTGGAGGTCATCTCGTGAAGCGCACCCCCAGCGAGGCCGTGCAGACCGCCGTCGCCGCCCTGGCCGCTGGCGGCATGGTCGTCGTGGTCGACGACGCCGACCGGGAGAACGAGGGCGACCTGGTCGTCGCCGCCGAGCTGTGCACGCGTGAGCAGATGGCCTTCCTCGTGCGGCACACCACCGGCATCGTCTGCGCCCCGATGCCCGCCGCCCGAGCCGCCGAGCTGCAGCTGCCCCTGATGGTCACCGACAACACCGACGCCCACGGCACCGCGTTCACCGTCACCGTCGACCACGTCTCCACCTCCACCGGCGTCTCGGCCGCCGACCGCGCCGCCACCGTGCGCGCGCTCACCTCGGCGCCGGCGGCGGAGTTCCGCCGTCCCGGGCACGTGTTCCCGCTCATCGCCCGCGCCGGCGGGGTGCTGGTGCGGGCCGGGCACACCGAGGCCGCCGTGGACCTGACCACCATGGCCGGCCTGTCCGGGGTCGGGGTGATCGGTGAGGTCGTGGACGAGGACGGCTCCATGCGCGCCGGGGTGTCGTTGACGGCGTTCGCGGCGGAGCACGGGCTGCCCGTGCTGGCCATCGCCGACCTCGTGCGGCACCGCCGGGCCACCGAGCATCTCGTGGAGCTGGTCGGGTCGGCGCAGATGCCCACCGAGTTCGGCGACCCCCGGGCGCTGGCTACCGCAGCACCCTCGACGGCACCGAGCACCTCGTACTGGTGATGGGCGACCTGGCCGCGGCGTCCCGGACCCCGAAGGGCGTGCTGGTGCGGGTGCACTCCGAGTCCTGACCGGGGACATCCTCGGCTCGCAGATCCTCGGCGACCTCGGCGCCACCCGCATCCGGCTGATCACCAACAACCCGGCCACGTACGGGGGCCTCGAGGGCTACGGCCTCACCATCACCGGCCGGGTCCACCTGCCCACCGTGGAGACCACGCACAACGTCCGCCACCGCGCACCAAGCGCGGCCGACGACGTCCTGCGCACCTCGTCGCGGTCCCCCGTGCGGCCCCGCACGTCAGCGGGCGCAGGCCGCGTGAGCAGCTCGTAGGACCCGCAGCGCGTCGGACGAGCCGTCCACGTCGTGCACCCGGACACCCCATGCCCCGGCCTGGGCGGCGAGCACCGTGGTCGCCGCCGTCGCGACGTCGCGGTCCGCAGCGGCCCGCGAGCCGCCGTTCCGCACGGCTGCAGCCAGGAATGCCTTGCGAGAAGCCCCCAGCAGGACCGGGAACCCGGTGCCGACCAGGACGTCCAGTCTCGCCAGCAGCTGCCAGTTGTGCTCGGCGCCCTTCGCGAAGCCGAGGCCCGGGTCCACGAGCACCTGCGACGGGTCGACGCCGGCGGCGACGACCTGGTCGACCCGGCGGAGCAGGTCGTCCCGCACCTCGGTGACGACGTCGCGGTAGTGGGCGCGGGTGTCCATGTCGCGGCTGGGGCCGCGGCCGTGGGTCAGCACCCAGGGGACGCCGAGCTCGGCCACGGTCGGCACCATCTGCGGGTCCGCCAGACCAGCGCTCACGTCGTTGAGCATGAGGGCGCCGACCTCCACCGCCGCGCGCGCCACCGAGGGACGGGTGGTGTCGATGCTGACCGGGGCGCCGCACGCGGCGAGAGCCCGCACGACCGGCAGGACCCGGCGCAGCTCCTCCGCCTCGGGCACCCGGTCAGCGCCCGGGCGGGTTGACTCACCCCCCACGTCGATCCAGGCGGCACCACGCTCGACGAGCTCGAGACCGTGCGCCACGGCCACCGGGGCACGGTCGTACAGCCCGCCGTCCGAGAACGAGTCCGGGGTGACGTTCACGATGCCCATGACCCGGCAACCCTCCGGGGTGGGGCCGCGGACCGGCCGGACCGGGCTCACCGGGACGTCCCGCCGGCGGCCGGTGCGGCCGTCCCGCCGTTCTGGCACCCCGGCGGGACGGCGGGCACGGCTCAGCTGCCGTAGGAGAAGGACTCGGCGCTGGGCCCGCTGAGCTGCTCGACCAGTTCCAGACCACCGTCGACGGTCCCGCTGGCGCGCGAGAGGAACACGGTCCGGCTGGGCGACTGGCCGGTCTCTGCGTAGTCCAGGTCGTCGGGCAGCACACCCTGGGTGTCGACCGTGCCGCCCTCACGGAAGGCCGTCACGACGCCCTCCGGTGTCAGGTCACCGGCGTCGCAGGCACCCTCGAGGGCCTGGCGGAGCAGCTCGGCCTGCACGTAGGCCAACGGCACCTCCCAGCCGACGGCCCCGTCGGGGTCGGCCGTGGTGTAGAGGTCGTCAGCGGTCTGCACCCCGGCCGAGTCGGGGTTGACGAAGGGGGACGAACTCGTCAGGACGTACACGTTCGATTCCAGCGCAGGCCCCGCCGGGGTCGCCAGGATGGACGGGTTGAACGCCGGCCCCATCGCGAACACCGGTACGTCGGCGCCCTGGGCCGACAGCACGCCGGCCAGCGAGGCGAGCTGGGTGGGCGCGGCGGCCAGCACGACGCCGGCGACGTCGGCCTGGGCCAGTGCGGAGGCCTGCGCGGACAGGTCGGTGTTGGTCGGGTTGATCTCCTGGACGAGGACCTGCAGGCCGCGCTCGTCGGCGGCGTGCTCGGCGCCGGCGAGGGCGTCGCCGCCGTAGTCGCCGGCGAAGTGGACGACGCCGACCGTCGAGCCCTCGGGGACGTCCAGCTCGTCGACCATGTAGTCGACGGCGTTGGCGGCCGCAACGCCGTAGGTGGCGCCGGGGAGCTGGTTGTTGTCGTAGACCAGGGTCGGACCGGCCCAGCCCACACCGCCGACGTAGACGCCGTCCTGCTCGGCCAGCGGCAGCACCGCGGCGCTGGTCGGGCCGCCGAGCACCTGCTGCAGGGCGATGATGTCCGGCGCGGCCGAGCGGTAGAGGGTGACGGCCTTCTGCGGGTCGTAGCCGTGGTCCTGCACGTCGACTGTCACGTCGCGGTCGCAGATGCCGCCGTCGGCGTTGACCTGGTCCCAGTACGCCTGGAACCCGGCTACCTGGATCCCGGCGGTCCCGGAGAAGGGACCCGACAGGTCGGTCAGCACGCCGACCGTGATGGTCGAGTCGGTGACCCCGTTGCCGGTCGTCACGTCGTCCCCGCCCCCTCCGCCGGAGGAGGTCGGGGCGGTGGTGCTGCAGGCCGCCAGCGCCAAGGCGGCGACGGACAGCGAGGCTGCGCGGACGCGGTGCTTCATCGGGTGGTCTCCTTCGACCTGGGTGGGTTGACGGTGGCCGGTTGGCCGTCGTCGACGGGGGTGCGGGTGGGGGATGGGGCTGCCGACGGGGTGAGGCGTCGGCGGGCGAGCCCGGCCAGCCCGCCGCGCACGAAGACCAGGACGGCGATGATGGCCAGCCCGTAGACGATCCGGGACGCCGTGGAGGCCTCCAGGCCCCCCGACCCGGGGGCGGCCAGGAACGGCAGCGAGGAGCTGTACTGGGCCAGCACCAGCGGCAGGGAGGTGACGAAGACCGCGCCGACGACGGCGCCGGCCACCGACCCCAGCCCGCCGAGCACGATCATCACCAGGAAGTCGATCGAGGCGGTCAGGGAGAACACGTCCGGGGCCACCCGGCCGTAGGCCAGCGCCAGCATCGCCCCGGTGAGCCCGGCGTAGCCCGAGGACACCACGAACGCCGACCGCTTGGCCCCGGCGACGCCGATGCCCATCGCGGCCGCGGCGGTCTCGGAGTCGCGCACGTTGGCCCAGGCCCGCCCGGTGCGGCCGTTGCGGATGTTGGCCGCCAGCCAGATGGCGGCCACCGCCAGGGCGAGGAACAGGTACCACAGCCGGTGCAGCCCCTCGAACTCCACCCCCGCGATCGCCAGGTAGTCCGGGTCGCGGTTGGAGAAGCTGAACCCGCCGACGGCGAAGGGCTGCACCGAGCGGCCGACGAACCCACCGGTCCAGTCCTCCAGGTTGACCACCAGGTGCCGCACCACGAACACCAACCCCAGGGTGGCCAGACCCAGGTAGATCCCGCGCAGCCGACCCGCCACCGGGGAGAACGCCGCCCCCACCCCGGCCGCGGCCAGCGCGGCCAGCAGCAGGCCCAGCACCGGCGGCAGGCCCAGACCGGCCACGCTCCCGGTCGCCTCCCCCGACGTCCAGGCATACACGTAGGCCCCGATGGCGGCGAACGCGGCGTGCCCCAGGGACAACTGCCCGGCGACCCCGACCAGCAGGGTGAGCCCGACCGCACCGATGGCGGTGGCCATCACGAACAACCCGGTCTGCAACCAGAAGTCGGTGAGCACGAACGGCAGCGCCAGCGCGATGAGCAGCAGCACCGCCCCGGCGAGCTTCTTGGGCAGGTCAGACACGGACGGCCTCCTTGCTGCCCAGCAGGCCCGAGGGCCGCACGAGCAGGACGACGATCATCACGACGTAGGGCGCGACCTCGCCGAACCCGGTGCCCAGGAAGGGCTCCAGCTGCGCCTCGTAGCCGGTGACCAGCGCGCTGGTCAGCCCGATGACCAGGCCGCCGACGACGGCCCCGGGCACCGAGTCGAAGCCGCCGAGCACCCAGGCGGGGATGGCCGCGAGCGCGCTGAGCGCCACCGTCGGGGCCACGCCGGGGGCGGGGAAGGAGGTCAGGAAGACCCCGGCCACCGCGGCCAGCACCCCGGCCAGCGCCCACCCGGTGGCCGCCGTCCGGGACAACCGGATACCCATCAGCGACGCCGTCGGGCCATCAGCGGCCGCGGCCCGCATACCCACCCCGAGGTCGGTGCGGGAGAACAGGTACCACAGCCCGGCGAAAGCCACGACGGTGACACCGGCGGCCAGCACCCGGCCCGTGGGCAGCGAAATGTCCCCCAGGCGCACCACCGAGGCACCCCACGGCGCCCCCAGGGTGAGCACCTGGTTGCCGATCCGGCGGGTGAGCTCGGTGAGCAGCACGATGTCCACACCCAGCATGAGGATCGCCGCGGTGTCGGGCCCCTTGTCGGCCAGGTTGCGCACCAGGACGGCGTTGATGGCCACCCCGACCAGCGCCGCCCCGGCCAGCCCCACCAGCACCGCGGGCCAGAAACCGATGCCCTCGTGCAACACCGCGACCAGATAGGCACCCAGCAGCACGATCGAGCCGTGCGCGAAGTTCAACACCCCCGTCGAGGTGAACACGATCGCGAACCCGGCCGCGATCAAGCTCAGCACCAAACCGTAGGACAACCCGTTGAGCACCTGCTCCAAGAAGTAGCTCATGCCGCTGCGTCCCCTGCGGCCGAGGCACCGAGGTAGGCCCGCAGCACCTCGGGGTCGCGCTGCACCTGCGCCGGGGTGCCCTCGGCGATCTTCTTGCCGAAGTCCAACACCGTCACCTGCTCGGCCAGCCCCATCACGAAGGGCATGTCGTGCTCGACCAGCACGATCGACAAGCCCAGGTCACGGCGGACCTGGCGGATGGTGTCGGCCATGTCCTGGCTCTCCCCATGCGTCATGCCAGCCACCGGCTCATCCAGCAGCAGCAACGAAGGCCGAGCCGCCAGTGCCCGGCCCATCTCCACCCGCTTGCGGTCGCCGTAGGCCAACGTGTGCACCGGAGTGCCCAACAGGTGCCCGATGCCCAGCAGCTCGGCGATCCCGGCCACGGTCTCCCGGTGCGCGCGCTCCTCACGACGCGCACCGGGCAGCGTGAGCGCACCGGACAGCAAGCCACGGCGCATCAACCGGTGCCGGCCCACCAACAGGTTGTCCTCGACGGTGTCCTCCAGCGCCAGCGAGATGTTCTGGAAGGTGCGGGCCACGCCGAGTCCGGCGACCTTGTCCGAGCGCAGCGCGGTGAGCTCGGCGTCCCCGTAGTGCACGCTGCCCTCGGTGGCCCGGTAGGCCCCGCCCAGCACGTTCACCAGCGTGGACTTGCCCGCGCCGTTGGGGCCGATGAGGGCGTGCACGGTGCCCGGCTCGACGGTGAAGGACACCTCCGACAGCGCGGTGATGCCGCCGAAGCGCACGGTCAAGCCCTCGACCCGCAGCTGCTGCGGGGGCTGCGCGGTGGCGATGGCCGGCTCACCGCGCACCGTCTCGGTCTCCACCACGGGGGCGGCCACCCCCAGGTAGCGCTCCCGGACCTCGTCGCTGGCCGACAGTTCGGCCGACGTCCCCGCGGCGGTGACCCGGCCGGTCTCCAGCACGTAAGCGGCGTCGGCCACCCGCAGGCCCATGACCGCGTTCTGCTCGATGAGCAGCACCGCCGTCCCCTGCTTGTTGATCTCGGTGACGATCTCGCCGATCTGATCGACCAGCAGCGGCGCCAGGCCCAGGGAGGGCTCGTCGAGCAGCAGCAGCTGCGGGCTGACCATGAGCGCGCGGCCCATGGCGAGCATCTGCTGCTGACCGCCCGACAGCAGGCCGCCGGGCTGGTCACGCCGCTGCGCCAAGATCGGGAACAGGTCGAACACCCGGTCGCGGGCCTCGGCGCGGGCCTTGGCGTCCTTGACGGTGTAGCCGCCGGCGCGGAGGTTCTCCGCGACGGTGAGGTCGCGGAAGATCCGCCGTCCCTCGGGCACCTGCACCAGGCCGCGGCGGACGACGTCGGCGGCGTCGGCGCGGCCGAGGTCCGCACCGGCGAAGCTGACGGTGCCGCCGGTGACGGTGCCGCCGTAGGGCTGCAGGGAGCGGGAGACCGCCCGCAGCAGCGAGGTCTTCCCCGCGCCGTTGGAGCCCAGGACGGCCACGACCTGGCCGGGGGCGACGGTGAGCGAGACGTCCGACAGCGCGGTGATCGTGCCGTCGTAGACGACGTCGAGGTGCTCGACGGACAACAGCGGTGGAGACGTCACAGCGCATCACCGAGCACGGTGCCCTCATCTCGAGCTGGGGTGTCGGCCGCGGTGCAGAAGAAGCTGCGGAAGGGCGGCCATCAGGTCCCGAGGAGTGTTGCCCGGCTCACACAGAGGCCACAAAGGGGATTTTCCGTGCTGCCTGACCGGCAGAACCGAACAGTCCAGGAGCCCGACCAGCAACACGTGACCATCGGGTGAGACCGTGTCGTCCCCGGATCGGGCACAGCCGATCCCCGATCGGGCACGTCGACGGAACCGAGGCCATGGTCCCCCACTTCTCGCTGCGCCAGCTCGCCTACCTGGTCGCGGTGGCTGAGGCCGGGTCGATGACCTCGGCCGCCGAGGCCCAGCACGTCTCGCAGGCCGCCATCTCGACGGGCATCACCGACCTGGAGCGCCATCTCGGCGTCCAGCTGCTCGTCCGTCGCCCCGGCCACGGCGTGAGCCTCACCGAGGCCGGCGCCGGTGTGGTCGCCGATGCGCGGCGGGCGCTGGCGGCGGCGGCCGACGTCCAGGTCCGGGCGCGGGCCCCGCACGCGGACCTGCGCGGGCCGGTGACGCTGGGCTGCTACCGCACGATGGCCCCCCACCACATCCCCGCCTTGCACCAGGACCTCCAGCGCCTCCACCCGGCGCTGGAGCTCAGCACGGTCGAGGGCGGCCAGGAGGAGCTGCGCCGGGCGCTGACCACCGGAGCGTGCGACGTGCTGCTGACCTACGAGGCAGGCCTCGGCCCCGGCCTGCACACCGAGACGCTGGTACGGCCGAGCCCCTACGTGCTACTCGCTGCTGACCACCCACTGGCAGGCCGGCCCACGATCCGCATCACCGAACTGGCCGACGACACGCTGGTGCAGTACTCCCCCGGACCGGGCCCGCTGGGCGGGCTGCACGTCATGCACGAGGCCGGGGTGCTGCCCCGCCGGGTCGTCGAGTCGACCGAGATCGAGGTCGTCCGGTCCCTCGTCGCCCGGGGGGTGGGCTACGCGATCCTGCTGCAGGTCTGGCCGACACCGCTCAGCATCGAAGGTCTGCCCCTGGCCGCGGTGCACCTCGAGAGCGGCGTGCCCGACCACGCCGTGGTCCTCGCCCGGCTGCCCGACCGGCAGCTGGGCCGCCGCGCCCAGGCCGTCGTCGAGCTCCTCCGCTCGGCGGTCCCGGCGCGGTTCAACCCGACGCCGGGCTCCTCGACCAGACCGCCCGTCCCGGAGGACCCGGAGCACGGTTGAGCCAGGCCGGGGCGCCATCGGATTACCTGATGGGCGTCCTCGGGATCAACTGTTGTACGGCGGGTTGTGGCGTCTGTCACCGTGCCCGGGCGCGGTCGCGGCGACCGCACCGGATGACCGTCCGCCCCGGGAGGACCCCCCATGACGACGATGCAGGTCGCGCGTCTGCACGCCATCGGTGACCCCATGCGCCTAGAGCAGGTGCCCGTCCCCGAGCCTCGACCGACCGACGTCGTTGTCGAGGTCAAGGCGTGCAACTTCGTGCCCAACCTCAAGAACGTGCTCGCCCTCTACGCCGAGTGGTTCCCCTTTCTGCCCCTGCCGGAGCTGCCCGCCGTCTTCGGCCTGGACTCCGCCGGGGTGGTCAGCCAAGTCGGCAGCGAGGTCACCGGTTGGTCCGTCGGCGACCGGATCTACGTCAACCCCGCGCTGTCCTGCCGCGCCTGCCGGGCCTGCGTGGCGGGTGAGGTCCAGGCGTGCCCCACCTACACCTTCATGGCCTACTTCAGCTTCAGCGCCGACGGTCAGAAGCTGTTCGACGCCTACCCCTACGGCGGCTTCGCCGAGTACCTCACCGCCCCGCAGGGCAATCTCGTCCGGCTGCCGGACTCGGTCACCTTCGAGCAGGGCGCCCGGTTCGGCTACCTGGGCACGGCCTTCTCGGCGCTGCGCAAGGGTCGAGTCGGCCCCGGCAGCACCGTGCTGATCGACGGCATCGGCGGCACCCTGGGCGTGGGCGCGACGCTGATCGCCCTCGGGCTCGGTGCGACCACGATCCTGGGCACCGGGCGCAACGCCGACCTGCTCGCGGACGTGCAGGCTCTGGCCCCCGACCGCATCCAGGTGTTGGCCGCCGGCGACCGGCCGGTCGCCGACTGGGTCCGCGAGCAGACCGACGGGCTGGGCGCCGACGTGCTCATCGATGCGCTGGCGCCCGATGCCCCGGCGCAGGCGATGGTCGACGCCGTCTCCGGTCTTCGCCGTGGCGGGATCGCGGTGAACATCGGCGGGATGATGGAGCCGGCACCGCTGAACGTCCTCTGGATGATGACCGCCGGCATCAGCCTCCTGGGCAGCCTCTGGTTCACCACGAGCGAGGCCCAGGACATGGCCGACCTGGTGGGCGCGGGCGCCATCGACCTGTCGGTGCTGGAGAACCAGGTCCACCGGCTGGACCAGGTCAACGAGGCGCTCGACTCGTTGCCCGCCCGGCACGGCGGGTTCACCAACTTCATCATCGCGCCGTGACCGACGTCGTCCGGCCGGGGCGGGGGCAACCGGCCGGACGACGTCCCCCGCGTCAGCGGTAGGCGGAGATGCCGGTCAGGGCCTGGCCGAGGGCCAGCTGGTGGACCTCGCTGGTGCCCTCGTAGGTCAGCACCGACTCCAGGTTGTTGGCGTGCCGCAGCGGCGAGTACTCGGTGGTGATGCCCGACCCGCCCAGGATGGTGCGGCAGGTCCGGGCGATCTGGATGGCCTCGCGGACGTTGTTCAGCTTGCCGATGCTTATCTGCTCGGGCCGCACCCGGCCGGCGTCCTTCAGCCGGCCCAGGTGCAGGGCCAGCAGGATGCCCTTGTAGAGCTCGACGGACATGTCGGCGAGCTTGCCCTGGGTGAGCTGGAAGGCCGCGATCGGCTTGTCGAACTGGATGCGCGAGGTGGCGTACTCCAGCGCGGTGTCCAGGGAGTCGCGGGCGGCACCCATCGCGCCGAACACGATGCCGAACCGGGCCTCGTTGAGGCACCCCAGCGGGCCGGAGAGCCCCGTGGCCCCCGGCAGCATCGCGCTGGCCGGCAGGACGACGTCGTCGAGGTAGAGGGCCGAGGTGGTGGACGCCCGCAGCGACAGCTTGTGGTGCACGTCGGTGGCGGTGAACCCCGGCGTGCCGGTCGGGACGACGAAGCCGCGGACGCCCTCGTCGGTGCGCGCCCACACCGTGGCGACCGAGGCGGCCGAGCCGTTGGTGATCCACATCTTGGAGCCGTTGAGCACCCAGTCGTCGCCCTTGCGGACGGCGTTGGTGCGCATGCCCGAGGGGTTGGAGCCGTAGTCGGGCTCGGTCAGGCCGAAGCAGCCGAGGGCCTCGCCGGCGGCGAGCTGCGGCAGCCACTCCTGCTTCTGCTCCTCCGAGCCGTACTTCCAGATCGAGAACATCGACAGCGAACCCTGGACCGACACCATGCTGCGCAGCCCGCTGTCGCCGGCCTCGAGCTCCATGCAGGCCAGGCCGTAGCTGACCGCGTTGGTGCCGGCGCAGCCGTAGCCCTCCAGGTGCATGCCGAAGACGCCCAGCTCGCCGAGCTCGGCGGCCAGCTCCTTGGGGCTGGTGCCGTCCTCGAACCACTGGCCGATCTCGGGGCGAACCCGCTTGTCGACGAAGGTGCGCACGGTGTCGCGGATGGCCCGCTCCTCGTCCGACAGCAGGGTGTCGACGTCGAGCAGGTCGGTGACGGGCTGGGGCACGGTCTTCTCCTGGGTGGTGGTCAGCCGCAGGCGGCTGAGCGGTCGGTCGAGTCCTCGAGGGCCCGGGCGAGGGCGTCGAGGGAGTGGGTGCGGTGCTGGTGGGACAGCTCGGCGACCAGGGCGGCGTCGCCCTGGCCGGCCGCGGCGAGGATCTGCCGGTGCTCGCGGTTGACCCGCCGGCGGTGCTCGGCGGTGGAGAAGTAGCGGGCGCGGTAGCGGTCGGTGGACCCCCACAGCACCCGGATCATGTCCGCCATCCGGGGCATGGCGGCGGCGTCGAACAGGGTGAAGTGGAAGACGCGGTTGGCCTCGGCGATGGCCCGGACGTCGGCGGTGCCGTGGGAGTGCTCCATGACCTGGGCTGCCTCGCGCATGCGGGCGACCTCCTCCGCACCCAGCAGCGGCACCGACCGGGTGATCGCCTCGGTCTCGAGCAGTTGCCGGATCCGGTAGGTCTCGGCGAGCTCCTCGTAGCTCATGGAGGCGACGAAGTAGCCGCGGTGCGGGTGGTAGACCAGCTGCCCCTCCGCCTCGAGCGTCTTCAGTGCCTCGCGCATCGGGGGCACGCTCACCCCGAACTCGCGAGCGAGGACCTCCTGGCGCACCTGGTCACCGGGCTTGAGCCGGCCGGTCGCCAGCTGCTCGCGCAACCAGGACAAGGTCGCGTGCTGCACGGTGACGACCGTGCGCAGCCGCGGGGTGCCGTCCTGCGCCATTCCGCCTCCACCGGGTGTGCCTAGATTTTCTAAGATCTAACACTAGGGTCCTCGGCATGACCACCCCCCACGCGGCACGGCGCCCCCTCGACGGCGTGCTGGTCGCCGACTTCAGCCGGGTCCTGGCCGGCCCCCTGGCGACGATGTTCCTGGCCGACCTCGGCGCGACCGTGGTGAAGGTCGAGAGACCGGGGGCCGGTGACGACACCCGCCAGTGGGGTCCGCCCTGGGTCGGCGACACCACCACCTACTTCGCCGGCGTCAACCGCGGCAAGCGCAGCGTCACCCTCGACCTGGGCCAGGAGGCCGACCTCGCGCTCGCCCGCGAGCTGGCCCGGCGCGCCGACGTCCTGGTCGAGAACTTCCTGCCGGGCACCCTGGCCCGCTACGGTCTGGACGCCGAGAGCACCCGCGCGGCCAACCCGGGCCTCGTCTACTGCTCCGTGACCGGCTTCGGCAGCGGGCCGGGGGCCACCCGGCCCGGGTACGACTTCGTCGTGCAGGCCGTCGGTGGGCTCATGAGCATCACCGGCGACCAGGAGGGCGAACCGGTGAAGGCCGGGGTGGCGCTGGTCGACGTCCTCACCGGTCTGCACGCCACGATCGGCGTGCTCGCCGCCCTCCGGGACCGCGACGCCCACGGCCGCGGCCAAGTGGTCGAGGTGAGCCTGCTCTCCAGCCTGGTGGCCTCGTTGGTGAACCAGGCCTCCGCCGTCGTCAACGGCGCCGCGGTGCCCGGCCGGATGGGCAACGCCCACCCGAGCATCGCCCCCTACGAGACGCTGCGCACCGCCGACGGCCCGCTGGCCGTCGCCGTCGGGAACGACCGGCAGTTCGCCGCGATGACACAGGTCCTGGCGGTCCCCCTGCTGGCCGGCGACACCCGGTTCGCCACCAACGCCGACCGGGTGGCGAACCGGCCGGCATTGGTGGGGGCGCTGGAGCAGGCGCTGGCCACCGCAGGTGCCGGGGCGTGGGCGGACCGGCTGCAGGCGGTGGGTGTCCCCTGCGGGCGGGTCGAGGACATCGCCGGGGGGATCGCGCTGGCCGAGGAGCTCGAGCTGTCCCCGGTGGTCACCCACGACGGCCCCGTCCCCGTACGCACCCTCGCCAACCCGGTCCGCTTCAGCCGGACCGAGCTGCGCCACGACCGTCGCCCCCCGAGCCTGGGGGCGGACTCCGAGGAGGTGCGCCGCTGGCTCACCGCGGCGGAGCCCGCGCCGCTGGGGCCGTGAGGCCGCTAGAGCGCGATCCCCTGCTGCCGGGCCGCCGCCGTGACGGTGTTGGCCAGCAGCATCGCGATGGTCATCGGCCCCACCCCGCCGGGCACCGGGGTCAGCAGGCGGGCGACGTCCTGCACGGCGTCGAACCGCACGTCGCCGTGCAGACCCTGCGGGCCGCGGTGGATGCCCACGTCGACCACCACCGCACCGGGCCGCACGGCCTCGGGCCCGATCAGGCCGGGGATGCCGGCCGCGACGACCAGCACGTCGGCGCGCCGGCAGACCTCGGCCAGGTGCCGGGTGCGCGAGTGGCAGATGGTCACGGTGGCGTTGCGCTCGAGCAGCAGCTGCGCCACCGGACGGCCGACCAGCACCGACCGGCCCACGACCACCGCCTCGGCCCCGGCCAACGGGACCTCGTGGTGGTCGAGGATCTCCAGCACGCCGGCGGGCGTGCAGGGGCGCAGCCCGGGCAGACCCTGGGCCAGCAGGCCGGCGTTGCCGACGGTGAGCCCGTCGACGTCCTTGCCCACCGGGATCCGCGCGAGCAGCTCGCCGGGGTCGAGGTGGTCGGGCAAGGGCAGCTGCAGCAGGATGCCGGACACGGCCGGGTCGGCGGCCAGCTCGTCGACCAGGGCCGCGGCGTCGGCCTGCGTGACGTCCCCGGGCAGGTGCCGGTGCAGGTCGACCATCCCGGCCGCCGCGCAGCTGCGCCGTTTGTTCCGCACGTAGACCTCCGACGCGGGGTCCTCCCCCACCAGCACGGTCGCCAGACCCGGCGCGGTGCCCCCCGCGGCCACCAACCGGGCCACGTCCCCGGCCACCTGCTCGCGCACACCGCGGGCGATCGCCGCCCCGTCCATCGTCCCTGCCACCATCAGACCTCTCCCGTCGTGTCCTGGACCACTGCAGCAGCGAGGAGCCCGTCACGTTGAACCCCCACCCGCCGTCGTTCACGCTCCGCCAGCTGGCCTACCTGGTCGCCGTCGCCGACACCGGCACCGTCATCGGCGCGGCCGAGCGCATGCACGTCTCCCCCTCGGCGATGTCCGACGCCATCACCGAGCTGGAGCGAGTGCTCGGCGCCCGACTGTGCGTGCGGCGCAAGTCCCACGGCGTGACGATGACCAGCGCCGGGGTGCGCGCCGTCGCCGACGCCCGCGAGCTGCTCCGGGCCGCCGATGAGCTCAGCGTCGCCGTCGACACCCGCGGCGACCGGCTCGCCGGGCCGCTGGCGATCGGCTGCTTCGGCACGATCGCGCCCACCGTGATGCCGCCTGTGCTCAACGAGTTCAGCCCCGCCCACCCCGGCCTGGACATCACCTTCACCGAGTCGACGCAGGACCAGCTCGTGGCCATGCTCGACGCCGGCCGCCTCGACGTCGCCTTCGCCTACGACGCCTTCCTGCCCGCCCAGGTCCCCCGGGCCACGGCGTTCGCGCTGCGCCCCCACATCCTGCTGGCCGCCGACCACCGGTTGGCCGGCGAGCCGTCCGTGCAGCTGGAGGACCTCGTCGACGAGGACTTCATCATGCTCGACGCACCGCCGTCCACCGAGCACGCGCTGGGCAACTTCACCGCGCGCGGACTGACCCCGCGGGTGCGACACCGCACCGGCAACCCCGACGTCGTCCGCACCCTGGTCGGTCGTGGCCTGGGCTACGGCATGCTCATCCAGCAGCAGCCCGACCACTCCGACTGCTCGCCCTTCCCGGTGGTGCGCAAACCCATCGCCCCGGAGGTCGACCCCATCCAGGTCGTGCTGATCTGGTCGGCCGCCCTGTCGCTCGGGCCGCGGGCGCAGGCCCTGGTGGAGTACGCACGGTCGGCCCGGTGGCTGCCCGACGACGGCATCCCGGGGACCGTGCCGGCCCGCCCGCGCGACGGTCAGGCGCCCCGACCCGGGCATCAGAACACGATCGTCGAGTTGCCGTCCAGCAGCACCCGGTCCTCCAGGTGAGCCGCCACGGCCCGGGACAGCACAGCGCGCTCGACGTCGGCGCCGAGCCGGACCAGGTCGTGGGTGGCGTGCCGGTGGTCGACGCGCACGACGTCCTGCTCGATGATCGGCCCCTCGTCCAGGTCGGGCGTGACGTAGTGCGCCGTGGCCCCGATCAGCTTGACCCCACGGTCCTTGGCCTTCTGGTAGGGCCCCGCGCCGATGAAGGCCGGCAGGAACGAGTGGTGGATGTTGATCAGCGGGACGCCGACCTCGGCCAGGAACTCGGAGGTGATGATCTGCATGTACCGGGCCAGCACCACCAGGTCCACGTTGCCGCGCAGCAGCTCCAGGATGCGCTGCTCGGCCTCGGCCCGGTTGTCGCGGGTGGCCGGCACGTGGAAGAACGGCACGCCGAAGGGCCGGGCCCGGTCGGCGAGGTCGGGGTGGTTGGACACGACCATGGCCACGTCCATCGCCAGGTCCCCGCGGCGGTTGCGCCACAGCAGGTCGAGCACGCAGTGGTCGGTCTTGGAGACCAGTATCGCGACCCGCTTGGGCTTGCCGACCTCGGTCAGGCGGTACTGCATGCCGAAGCGGTCGGCGACCTCCGTCGCGAACCGGGCCTCCAGCTCGGTCCGCGCAGCGACCAGACCCGGCAGGCGGAAGGTGGTGCGCTGGAAGAAGCGGCCGCCGGTCTCGGCGGTCGCGTGCTGGTCCAGGGTCAGGATGTTGGCCCCGGCCGCGGTCAGGAAGGTGCTGATGGCCGACACGACACCGGGGGTGTCCGGGCACTGCACGACCAGGCAGCCCTGGTCGGCCGGCACCGGGCCCCGGGGCGGGGTCGAGGGCAGCGCGACGGTGGTGGTCATGCCGTCCTCCGCAGGGTCGCCGTCCGCCATTCCTCGGTGGGCCCGAGGTCGTTGAAGGTGAAGACGTGGAACCCCTCGAGGTGGTTGTCGGGCCGGCCCAGGTGCGGCAGCAGCCCGCGGATGATCGGGTCGGGGTTGTAGCCGCCCGGGCGGAAGAACCGCCAGAACATGCCCTGCTGCTTGGTCAAGAACGTCGCCGACGCACCGATGCCGAGGTTGCCCGAGACCCGCACGAGCTTGCTGCGGGTCACCGCGCCGGGCACTCCCACGTGCACCGGCAGGGTGATGCCCCGGCGCGCCAGGTCGCGCGACCACTCGAGGATGCGCGCCGGGTCGAAGACGATCTGGGTGGTGATCGAGGTGGCGAGTGGCGCCTTGTCGGCCATCGCCTGCATGAGCACCTCGTCGTCGGCGGACGGGTGCCCCTCGGGGTGGCCGCCGATGCCGATCTCGGTGAACCCGTGGTCGAGCTCGTGGAGGGCCCGCAGCAGGGCCAGCGCGTCGCCGAAGGTGGTCGGCTCGCCGTCCCGGTCGCCGCCGACCACGAACACCTCGGTGATGCCGGCATCGCGGCAGCGGTCCACCACCGCCTGCAGGTGCGCCCGGTCGCGGACGAGGGCAGCCGACAGGTGCGGGGCCGCGGTGTACCCGCGGGCGGTCAGCCTCGCGGCGAGGTCGACGGTGGCGTCCTGGCCCTTCGCCGGTGAGGCGGTGACGGTCAACCGCACGTCGTGCGGGATGGTCGCCACCACCTCCTCCTCGGTCCGCCTGAACGGGATGACTTCGAACCCCATCGTCTGGAACGCCCGCCGGAGGACGGCGTCGGACTGCTTCGTCCTCGCCGTGGTTGCACGTCGCATTCCGGAATGGTGACCACTCGCCGGCGCAGCACGGAAGCGCACGTTCCCGCAGTCGGACGTCGACCGGACCGAACAACTGGTCTCCGTCTGGGCCGAACTGTCTGTGCGCTTCTCCCCGCTTTACCGCGGGGTGCGACGCAGCGCACAGTCGACCGACGCTGCACCGGTACTACTGGAGGACGACATGACCCGGAACCTGGACGACGCCATCGCTGACGCCGGCCGTCCGCAGACCCTGCTGTGGGAGTCGCAGACGCCCGCCACCACGATCGCGGGGATGGCACCGGAATTCACCAACTGGCGCGACGAGCAGCTGGCCTGGCGCCGCACCTCGGTGTTGTTCGACCAGTCCCACCACATGTGGAACCTGAACGTCAAGGGCCCCGACGCGCTCAAGCTGATCAGCGACACCGCGGTCAACAGCACCGCGTACTTCCCGGTCGACGCAGCCAAGCAGTACGTCGCGGTCAACGGCGAGGGCAATCTCATCGGCGACAACATCCTCTTCCGCTACGAGGAGGACGAGTTCCAGGCCGTCGGCATGGCCGCGACCATCAACTGGCTGCAGTTCCACGCCGAGACCGGCGGCTACGACGTCGAGCTGTGGAAGGACGCCCCCTCGGCCATGCGCCAGGGCCCCCCGCGCGTCTACCGCTACGAGGTCCAGGGCCCGGGCGCGATCGAGGTCATCCGTGAGGCGGTCGGCCAGGACGTGCCCAGCGTCAAGTTCTTCCACGGCGCCCGCATGACCATCGGTGGCGTGCAGGTCCGCGCGCTGCGCCACGGCATGGCCGGGGAGCCCGGCTTCGAGTTCGTCGGGCCGTGGGAGGAGCGGGAGGCGGTGCACGAGGCGCTGCTGGCCGCCGGGCAGAAGCACGGCATGGTCCAGGTCGGTGGCCGCGCCTACCTCACCAACACCCTCGAGTCGGGTTGGCTGCCCCGCCCGCTGCCGGCCATCTACACCGGTGAGAGCACCGCCGCGCACCGTCGCTGGCTGTCCGACACCTCCCCCGACGCGCGGGCCTCGCTGGGCGGCAGCTTCTTCTCCCCCGACGTCGAGGACTACTACTTCACCCCCTACGACCTCGACTACGGCCGGATCGTGAAGTTCGACCACGACTTCATCGGCCGCAGCGCCCTCGAGGCCCAGGTCGCCGACGGCACCGCCCAGGCCAACAAGAAGGTCACCCTGGTCTGGAACCGGGAGGACACCGCGAAGATCATGGGCTCGATGTTCGACGAGGGCATCGGCGCCAAGCACATGGCGCTGCCCTTGGCCAACTACGCGACCTACCAGTACGACCGGGTGCAGACCGAGGGCGGTGACTACGTCGGCCGGTCCAACTACGTCGGTTACTCGTCCAACGAGCGCTCGATCCTGTCCATCTCCGTGGTGGACGCCGCGCACGCCGAGCCCGGCACCGAGGTCGTCGTGCTCTGGGGCGAGAACCCCGCGTCGTCCAAGGTGCAGGTCGAGGACCACCGTCAGGTCGCCGTCCGCGCGACCGTGCAGCCCGCGCCGCTCGTGGCGAAGGCGCGCTCGGAGTACCGGTCCAACACGACCGCGTCCGCCTGATCCGGTGACGGGCACACCGGCCGACATCGCCTGCCTGGTCGACGGCCGGTGGAGGGCCGGCCGCGGACCGGAGCTCCGGTCGATCAACCCGTCGCGCCCCACCGACGTCGTCGGTGCGGGCACGTCGGCGTCGATCGCCGACCTCGACGACGCCGTGGGGTCGGCTGGCCGGGCACTGCCCGGCTGGGCGGCCACCCCGGCGCACGAACGGGCCGCCCTGCTCGTCCGGGCCGCCGGGTCGGTCGAGGCCGCCGCGCCCGTGTGGGGGCGCGAGCTCGCCGCCGAGGAGGGCAAGACCGCAGCCGAGGGCGTCGGCGAGGTCGTGCGCGCCGCGCAGGTGCTGCGCTACGCCGCCGGCGAGGCCGACCGCGAGGCCGGCGAGCTGTTCCACTCCCCCCGCCGCGGCGAGCAGATCATGGTCGCCCGCCGGCCGATCGGCGTCGTCGGGGTCATCACCCCGTTCAACTTCCCGATCGCCATCCCGGCCTGGAAGATCGCACCGGCGCTGGTGCACGGCAACACCCTGGTGTGGAAGCCGGCATCGACCGTGCCCGTGCTGGCCATGCGGCTGGCCGGGGCCCTGCACGACGCCGGGTTGCCGGCCGGCGTGCTGAACCTGGTCCCCGCCGACGTGGACGCCGGGCAGCACCTGGTGGAGCACCCGGGGCTGGCCGGCATCACCTTCACCGGGTCGACCGGGGTCGGCCGGGCCATCGCCGCCTCCGCGGCGGCCCGCGGGGTGCCGGTGCAGGCCGAGATGGGCGGCAAGAACCCGGCGGTCGTCCTGGACGACGCCGACCTGGACCTGGCAGTCGAGCAGGTGCTGCTCGGCGCGTTCCGGTCCACCGGCCAGAAGTGCACGGCGACCTCGCGGGTCGTCGTGCAGTCCGGCATCGCCGACGAGTTCCTGGCCGCGTTCACCCGCCGGGCCGAGGACCTCGTCGTCGGGGACGCCGTGGCCGACGGGACCCAGATGGGTCCCGTGGTCAGCGCCGGCGCCCGCGCCGGGGTGCAGGCGGGGATCGACCGCGCGCTGTCCGAGGGTGCCCGGTCGCTCACCGGCGGGGAGGCCTACCGCAGCGGTGAGCTGGCCGAGGGGTGGTTCGTGCCGCCGACCGTTCTCGAGCTCGACTCCGACCGGCCCGCGCTGTGGCGGGAGGAGCTGTTCGGCCCGGTGGTGGCGGTGCGCCGCGCGGACGACGTCGCCAGCGCCTTCGCCATGGCCGACGACAGCGAGTTCGGCCTGTCGGCAGCGGTCTTCACCCGCGACATCGCGACCGCGCTCTCGGCGGTCCAGCACCTCGACGTCGGCATCCTGCACGTCAACTCCGAGACCGCCGGGGCCGACCCGCACGTCCCCTTCGGGGGCGCCAAGGGCAGCGGCTACGGGCCCAAGGAGCAGGGACGCGCATCGCGGGAGTTCTTCACCCACACCACCACGGTCTACCTGCGCGGCTGACCGGAGCACCACGACCGACGGCCCGGGCCGGCAGGGGTACGCCCGCCGGCCCGGGCCGTCGGTGGTCGAGGTGCGTGCGCGGGCACCGGCCGCCGGGTCAGTCCGGGGGCTGGGCCAGCACCTGGGCCAGGACGCCCCGCAGGACCTCGACGGCCTCGCCGACGTCGCCGACCCCGTCCTCGCGCCGCCAGGCCACGTAGCCGTCGGGACGCACGAGCAGTGCGCCGTCCTCCGCGGTCCCCCGGGCCCGGTGCCAGGCGAGGTAGGGGTCGTGCACCTCGTCGCCGCCCACCACCACGCTGCGCAGGAACGGCAGCCCCAGCTGCTCGACGGCGCGGGCCCACGCCCACCCCGCCGGGCCGGTGACCAGGGTGGTGCCACCGCGGCCCACGACGTCGAGGGAGGAGAGCCGTCGCCCGGACCGGTCGGTCAACCACACGTGCGGGATCTTCGCGCCCGGCCGCGTGGTGGCCTGCAGGTGCAGCAGCGGGTCACGGTCGGCGACCTCCTCCTCCGGGGCGGCTGCGACGGCGCCCGAGGAGTACCGCTGGTTCATCTCGGTGCCCTGCGCGTTGTGCTCGGTGTCCTTCAGCGCCAGGCCCGCCGACAGCTCCTCGCGCAGCTGCACGCCCGCAGGACCCGGGTCGCGCAACCGGCGGACCATCTCGGCCGCCGGGTCCGCGGCGTCGCGGGCCGCGAAGAGCTCCCGGATCGGGCCGTAGTCCAACCGGGACTGGTTGGCGCGCATGACCACCTGCCGGCCGACCGGCGCCCGCTCCAGGGAGTAGGACTCCAGCAGCTCGTCCCCCGCCCAGCCCCGCAGCACGTAGGCGAGCTTCCAGGCCAGGTTGTAGCCGTCCTGGATCGAGGTGTTCGACCCCAGGCCGCCGCTCGGCGGGTGCCGGTGGACGGCGTCGCCCCCGCAGTGCACCCGCCCGGCGGAGTACTGCGGTGCCCAGGCCTGGTTGACCTGCCACGTGCTGGTCGACCGGATCCGCACCTCGACGTCGGGGTCGCCGATCATCGCCCGGATCGAGGGCAGCACGGCCTCCGGGCTGGTGTCCGGCGGGCCGGTGTCCGGGTCGTGGCCCCAACCTGCGATCCACTCGGTCCAGGGCCGGATGGCCCGCAACGTGCCCATGCCGATCTCGCCGAAGCCCACCGCCGGGTTGAGGATCCAGTGGATGACGCTGGGCCGGTGCTCGACGTACCGGGTCAGGTCGGCACTGAAGATCGTGTACATGCTGGTCGCACGGCCCATGAGGCCCTCGACCGTCAGGCCCGCGTCGGCCAACACCTTGGAGCGGGCACCGTCTGCCCCCACCAGGTAGCGCGAGCGGACCGTGTGCTCGGTCCCGGTCAGCCGGTCGAGCAGGACCGTCGAGACGCCGTCGTCGTCCTGCCGGTGCGACAGGTACTCGGTGTTCATCCGGTACACCGCGCCGGCCAGGGCCGCGGCGTCGGCGAGCACCGGCTCGAGCCGGTCCTGCGGGACGTCCAGCTGCGGGCAGGGGCTGCCGGTGAGGTAGTCGCTGCGCCGGTCGTCGCCGGTGCCGTACGCCCGCATCCGGGCCAGCTCGGGGCCGGCCACGCTGGTCATGAACGCCATGTCGCCCATCAGGTGCCAGGGCGTCGCCACAGCGGTCACCGCGTCCTCGACGCCGAGGTCGCGGAGCACCTCCATCGTGCGCTGGTTGGTCACGTGCGCCCGCGGGCCGTCGGCGAACCAGCGGCGCTTGGTCACGACCTGGACGCCGATGCCCGCCCGCGCGAGGCTCAGCGCCGTGGCCGTACCCATCGGGCCCGATCCCACGACCAGCACCTCCACGTCCACGGCGGGGGCGCTCACGCCTCACCCGCTGAGCGCGACCGGTCCAGCGCGGCGCGCAGGCCCTCCGCCAGGACCGTCTGGTCGATGCCGACGGTGATCATGGTGAACCCCTGCTCCTGCCGGGTGGCGGCCAGCGCGGCGCTGGCGTGCACGCCGGCCGCCACCCCGTGCCGTCGCGCGGCCGCGGTGATGGTGGTCAGCGCATCGGTGAACACCGCGGCGTCCTGGTCGAGCAACGGGCGCAGCCCCAGGCCGAGGGAGAGGTCCGCTGGGCCGACGTACACCCCGTCCACGCCGGGCACACCGAGGATCTCGTCGGCGTTGGCCAACCCGCGCGCGGTCTCGATCATCGGCAGGCAGAGGACGAGCTCGTCGGCCCGCGTCGCGTAGTCCGCGCCGTGCAGCAACCGGGCCCGGGCGGGCCCGAAGCTGCGCCCGCCCGTCGGCGGGTACCGGCACGCGGCCACCGCCGCACGGGCCTCCTCGGCGGTCTCCACCATGGGCACGATGACCCCCAGCGCGCCCGCGTCGAGGACCTGCCCGATCTCGGCGGCGTCGTTGCTCGACACCCGGACCAGCGGCGCCGACCAGGGCAGGACGGCCGTCACCAGGCCGGGCACGGACTCCGCGCTGGGCGCGCCGTGCTGCACGTCGAGGCCGACGTAGTCGAAGCCGGCGAACGCGGTGGTCATCGCGGTCAGCGGGTCGGCGCCGAGCAGCCAGCCGCCCCACGCCGTGCCGCCCGCGGCCCAGGTGTCGCGCAGCGCGATCACGACGGGTCCTCCCCGATGTGCACCTCGACCGAGCCGCACCCCTCGAACCTGGCCACGACGCGCTGCCCAGCCGACAGCCAGGGCGCCCGGACGAAGGAGCCGGAGAGCACCACGTGTCCGGCCTCCAGCGGGACGCCGAAGTCGTGCATCGTGGCCGCCAGCCAGGCGACGGCGTTGACCGGGCTGCCCATGGACGCCGCTGCGGTGCCGCGCTCGACGACCTCGCCGTCGACCTCGAGGGTGCCGACGACCTCGCGGACGTCGATGTCGGTCAGCCGGCGCGGTCGGCTGCCGAGCACCACCCGTCCGCAGGTGGCGGCGTCGGCGATGCTGTCGACCACGGTCCCGCGTACCCGGAAGCGGCTGTCGACGACCTCGATGGAGGGCAGCACGAAGTCGGTGGCCCGGATGACGTCCGCGGCGGTCGGCCGCGGCATGTCCAGCGGCCGGCCGAGCACGAAGGCGAGCTCGATCTCTGCGCGGGACTGGTTGAGCTCGGCGAACGGGATGGTGCCCGACTCGGGTACCACCCAGTCGTCGAACACGGCCCCGTAGTCGGGCTCGTCGAAGCCGACCAGCTCGCGCATCGCGACCGACGTCAGACCCACTTTGTGCCCGATCACGCGACGGCCGGCGGCCACCTTCAGCTCGGTGACGAGGCCGGCGATGCGGTAGGCGTCGGCGACGTCGAGACCGGGGTGCACCGAGGTCAGCGGCTCGATCCACGCCCGGTCGCGCTCGGCGGCGAACAACGCGCGGGCGCACTCCGCCCGGACCTCCTCGCTCAGCACGGGGCCGACTCCTCCCCGGTCAGGTAGGCGATGAACTCGCAGCGGATGCCGAGGTGGCTGTCCGCCTGGTGCGCGACGCGCGCGGGACGCCGGTCGGCGACGGGGAACACCCGGGTCCAGACCTCGTTGACGGCGGCGCGGTCGGCGAGGTCGGGGAGGTAGAACGTCATCCGCACCACGTCGTCCCAGGTGGCGCCGCCGGCGGCGAGGACGGCGGCGGAGTGCTGGAACAGGTTGGCCACCTGAGCCGTCGGCTCCGGCGGCACGGTGGTCGTCCCCGCGTCGTAGCCGACGACCATGCTCGAGACCAGCAGCGGGCCCAGGCGTGAGGCGGCCGGGAGGGGGTTGCGGTGCCCGAACCCCTCGATGTCGATCGACCGTCGCCCGGTCATCCCTGCTCTCTCCGGGCCCGCCAGGCGTCGAACTCGGCGCGCCGGTCGGCGCCGACCGGGAAGGTGCCCAGCGTGGGCTCCCCCGCGTCGATCCGTTCCGCCGCCCAGGTCTCCTCGAGCTCCTGCTCGACGGCGGCCAGGGCGACCTCCGCGGCGAGCGCGGCGGGGAGGACGACGCACCCGCCGGCGTCGCCGACCACCAGGTCGCCGGGCACGACGAACACCCCGGCGCAGGACACCGGCCGGTTGGTCTCGAAGGGCATGTGCCGGCGACCGAAGGTGGCCGCGTGGTCGGCCTGCCGGTAGGTGGGGAAACCCATGGCCTCGACGGCCGCGGCGTCGCGCAGCGCCCCGTCGGTGACCACCCCGGCTGCGCCCCGGCGCTGCAGGCGCATGGCCATCAGGTCGCCGATGGTCCCGGCGTCGGGCACCTGCCGGGCGTCGATGACCAGGACGTCGTCGGCCCGGCACTCCTCGACGGCGACCCGCTGGGCGTTGCGCCCACGGACCAGGTCGGCCTGCAGGTCCTCCCGGAGCGGCACGAACCGGAGCGTGCGGGCGTAGCCGACCATCCGCTTCCCGGGCAGCAGCGGCCGCAGGCCGGTGAGGAAGCTGTTGGTGATGCCGCGCTTCTGCAGCACGTGCACCAGCGTCTCGACGCTGACCTGCTGCAGGGCTGCCCAGGCGGCCTCGGGCAGCTCGACCGGCCGGTCCGGTGCGTCCTCGTTCAGCTCCATGGTCGGTGGCTCCCGTCCGAGTGGTCGTACTGCTGGTGGTGACGGCGGATCAGGTCGACGCCGTAGTCCCCCCCGCGGGGGGTGCGCACCATCGTGTGGATGTGCTGCCAGGTGGGGTCGGGGACGTCGAAGACGGTGCCCGCGTGGTGGTCGAACTCGACCAGCACGACGGGGCTGAGGATGCGGTAGTAGAACGGCCCCCGGTCGGCCACCGCCCCCATCCAGGTGAAGCTGGTCCGGTCCAGGTGCTCGTCGACCAGGGCCGCGCGCACCGCCGCGTTGGAGGCCGGGCTCCAGTCCAGGTAGGTGCCGATGGCAGCCCGGAGCAGGTCGCGCTGGGCGCCGTCGAGGTCGGCGCCCCGCACGCCCTGGTGGTCCAGGGCGACGTTGTCGGCGAAGGGCCCGGCCAGGGTGCGGCCGTTGATGAGGTGCCGCAGCTCCTCGGGCAGGTCGGCGGTCAGGATCGACGGGTGCGAGGTCGCGGTGGCCTGCTGGTCGGCGCTGAGCGCCTGCATGAGCTCCAGGCCCGCCCGGTGCTCGGCCCGCAGCACGGTGGTGCCGGCCAAGGGCCCCGACGTCACCGACGTGGGCTCGGACCCCATGAAGGCCGGGGTGGTCACGACGCGCCCGCCGACGACGGCCACGTTGAGGTTCAGGTGGTGGCCGTCGAGCTGCCACCCCCAGGACCGGCCCTCACCCGGGGTGCCGAACACGGTGAGGAAGTAGGGCCACTCGCCGAACTCCTCGGGGCTTCTCACCAGCTCCACCAGCAGACCGTTGATCCGCATGATGTCGCGGGCCTGCTGGTAGCCCCGCTCGGACAGGGAGGCCCGCATGAGCGCGAGCACCCGGTCACGCTGGCCGCCGTCGAGCTCCTCCAGCAGGACCCCCTGCCGTACCACGTTGGGGTGGGTGTTGAGCCACGTCTGCCACTCCGGGGCGTCGGCCGCGAAGGAGACCCGGTCGCGCTGGTCGGCCGAGAGGGCGTCGAGCACCGCCTGCAGCGCCTGGGTGACCTCGATGGCCAGCGCCTCGTCGGCCGGGCCGGGCGGGGGCCACTCGGTGGTCGCGCCCGGTTCGTCGTCGGTCAGCCGGATGCCGGTGAAGGGCCGGACCGGCTTGATGATGGCCTCGTACATCGGGCCCGGCTCCACCCGTTCCCGGGCCGAGCGGGTCGGACGCTCCCTCGGCACCAGCGTGGGCTCACCGGCACCCGGCTGACCGACCGTCACGCGCTCGACCCGGTCTCCGACGCGCCGGTGAGGACGAACGCGATCGTCGCGGGTCGGTCGGACTTGTTCCGCCAGGCGTGGCGGCCGGCGAGCTGGACGACGGTGTCCCCGGCGCGCAGCTGCTTCTCCTCGCCGCTGCCGACCTCCAGCCAGATCTCGCCGTCGAGCACGATGCCGAAGTCGACGGTCCGGGTGCGGTGCATGCCCGGTACGGCCGGGTCCATGGTCGCGGCGAGGTCGGGCAGCTTGGCTGCGAACTCGCCGCCGGCCGCGGCGCCGTCGAAGCCGTCCTGGAAGGCCACCGAGTCCGGGGCGTACTGCACGAGCAGGAAGCTTGCGCCGCCGGGCTCGGCCAGGATCGGGCCGTCGTCGGACGTCGTCTCCTCCGCCGGAGGCGTCGTGGTGGGCACGGTGTGCGAGTGCCACACCCGGGCGTGCGCCTGACCGGGCAGGTGCACGAACTCGTGCGAGAACGGCACGGGGCCGTCGGACAGGAAGCGCGTGGTGCCCTCGGCGTCGACGCCGGCCACGACTCGTCTGATCTGCATGGGGTTCTCCTGGGGCGGGTGAGGGGTCAGGGGACGACGACGTAGTTGCTGAAGCCGCCGTTGCGGTTCTTCAGCACGGTGAGCGCTTCGTTGACCTGGCTGAGCGGGAAGCGCTCGTGCTCCAGGACCGAGAGGTCGACCGCACCGGTCTCGGCGAGGTCGGCCATCTCCTGGCCGTCCTTGGTGGTGAACCACAGCGAGCCGTGCAGCGTCTGGTTGCGGTCCATGACCTCGTGCAGGTTGACCGGGACCTCCCCGCCGACCGCGCCGATGTCGACGTGCGCGCCGCCGCGGGCCATGGCCCGGAAGGCGTCGAGCATGCTCTCCTGCGGCGCGCCGGGTCCCAACGCGTCGATGACGACCGAGGCGCCCTCGCCGCCGGTGTGGCTGCGCACCCAGTCAGCGACGCCGACCTCGTCGTCCAGGGAGTGGGTGAGGACGCGGCCGGGGGCCAGTGCCTCGACCTTGGTCAGCAGGTCGCGATCACGGCCGGTGCCGAAGATCCGCCGGGCCCCGAGGGCGAGGGCGAACAGCACGACGCCCAGGCCCAGGGTGCCGCTGGCCCCGTTGACCAGCACGGTGCTCTGCGGGCCGACGCCGGCACGGCGCAGGGCGCGGTAGCCGGTACCCAGGTAGCCCCAGCGGGCGGCGGTCTCGTGCGAGACCTCGTCGGGCAGGGTGACCAGGGCGTACTGCGGGGCCGTCAGGTACTCGCCGAGCCCGCCGTAGGGGTAGTCCTGGAACATCCTCGGCGACCCGGACCCGAAGCCGAAGTAGCCGGCGAAGGTGTAGTGGTCGCAGGAGATGGGGTCGCCGGTCCGGCAGTGCCGGCAGCCGCCGCAGTAGCGCGCGGGGTTGACGTACACCCGCTGGCCCACCTCGATGCCGTAGACCTGCGAGCCGACGGCGGAGACCACGCCGGAGGCGTCCAGGCCGAAGACGGCGGGCAGCTCGGGCAGCGCGAGGTGGGGGAACCACTTCCCGATGTTGTTGAGCACGTTGCCCAGGTTGGGGACGACCCCGCAGGCCTTGACCTCGACCACGACGTCGGTCGGGCGCGGCTCCGGCACGGGGAGCTCGTCGATCTGCAGGGGTTCGCCGATGCTGTGCATCCGCGCGACCCTCATGGTGCGGTCCAATGCAGCTCCTCAGGGCATCGTTGCCAGTGCTATCGATAGCAGAGCAGTGGCCTGGATCACGCGTCAAGACGCGTGCAGGAAGCCGAAGCGCGGAAGATCCGAAGACCCACGAAGGTTGCGTCGAACTCACCCGTGGACCGGCCACGACCCCGACGCCGTTGCTACGGTCGCGCCATGACCGGCGCCGGCACGGCTCGTCCGGGGGCACGCGCGACCACGGCTCGCGACCTGGCCGAGCACCTGGGGATCTCGGTGTCCACGGTGGGGCGCGCCCTCTCCGACGACCCGCGGATCAGCGCCCCGACCCGGGCCCGCGTGCAAGCGCTGGCGGCTGAGCTGGGATACGTCGCGAACCGGTCGGCCCGGATGATGCGGGGCGCCCCCAGCACCGTGGTCGGGCTGATCGTCCCCGACGTCAGGAACAGCTTCTTCACCTCGGTGGCCCATGCGCTGGGCCACCTGCTGGGCACCCGCCGACACCAGCTCGTGCTCTGCGAGACCGCCGACGACCGCAGGACCGAGCTGCAGCACGTGCGCGACCTGGTGGCCGCCCAGGTCGCCGGGGTCGTCCTGGTCCCCAGCAGTGCACCCGACCCCGAGACCGTGCGGCTGCTGGGCACCGTCCCCCACGTGCAGCTGATGCGGCGGGTGCCCGAGCTGGCCCCGCACTGGTTCGGGGTCGACGACCACGACCTCGTGCGCCAGGCCACCGACCACCTGCTGGCCGCCGGCCACACCCGGATCGGCTACGTCGGCGGCACGGCCGAGGTGCCCACCGGTGCCGCCCGGCGCGACGGCTACCGCGACGCGCTGCGGGACGCCGGGGTGGCGGCCCTCCCCGAGCACGAACGGGTCGGGCCGCCGTCGTCCACCGAGCAGGGCGGCCCCACGTTCGGAGCGGCCGCCCTGCGCGACCTGCTCTCGCTCCCCGACCGCCCCACCGCCGTCGTCACCGGATCCACGCAGATCACCCGGGGCGTGCTGGCCGCCGCCACGGCGCTGCGGCTCGCGGTGCCCCACGACCTGTCGCTCGTGGGTTTCGGCGACGAGCCCGGGTTCGGTTGGTGGGGCGCGGGGCTGACCACGGTGACCCTGCCCGTCACCGACCTGGCGACCGGGTGCGGCGCCTGGCTGCTGGGGCTGCTCGCCGACCCGGACCTGGCCGCCGATCCGCACGCTTCGGTCACCCGCGGCGCCCTGACGCTGCGCGGCAGCGTCGGCCGGCCGAGCACGGTGTCCTGGCGGTGAGCGCCCCCCGCCGCATCGCCGTCCTCCACCCGGGGCGGATGGGCGCGGCGATCGGCCGGGTGCTGCGGGAGGCCGGGCACGACGTCGGCTGGCTGCCCGCCGGGCGGGGCGAGGGCACCCGCCGCCGGGCGGCCGAGGCCGGGCTGACCGAGCTGACCGACCTCACCGACCGCGATGTGGTGGTGTCGCTGTGCCCGCCCGACGCCGCGCTGGACACGGCCCGCAGCGTCTGCGGGTTCGGCGGCCTGTACGTCGACGCGAACGCCGTCGCCCCGGCCACCGCGCGCGAGATCGCCACGCTCGTCCTGGGTGGTGGCGCCGACGTCGTCGACGGCGGGGTGGTCGGCCCGCCGCCCGCCGCCCCGGGGACCACCCGTCTCTACCTGTCCGGTGCGCGGGCGGCCGAGGCGGCCGCGCTGTTCACCGGGACGCCGCTGGGGACGGTCGTGCTGGACGGCGACGACGTGGCCGCGTCGTCGCTGAAGATGGCCTACGCAGCCTGGACCAAGATCACCGCAGCACTGCTGGTCGGCATCGACGGGGCGGCCCGCTCCCTGGGGGTCGGCGAGCAGCTGCAGGCCGAGTGGGCCCTCTCCCATCCCGAGCTCGTCGACCGGCTGGCCGTCGCCCGCCGTTCCGTGGCGGACAAGGGCTGGCGGTGGTCAGGCGAGATGCGGGAGGTGGCCCGCGCGTTCGACGACCTGGGTCAGCCGGCGGGGTTCGCCGACGCGGCCGCCGAGGTGTTCTCCCGGGCACCCCGACCCGAGGACCGTTGACCGGTGCAGTTCGGCTCAGCTGAGCAGGGGGATCGGTTTTTCCTCGTTGTCGGCGCGATGTGGCGAGGGCAACACTCACGGGGTCCGTGACGGTGTGCGCCCCGTCACGCAGCCGAGGAGATGGGGACACCGTGGTCGACCCGACCGTCACGACGCTGCGCGTCGAGAGCAAGACCCGACGCGCCGACGGGGTGGTGACCCTGCAGCTGGCCGACCCGCTGGGGCGGCGGCTGGCGGACTGGGCACCGGGCGCGCACGTCGACCTGGTGCTGCCCCAGGGCGTGACCCGCCAGTACTCGTTGTGCGGGGACCGCTGGGATGCCTACTCCTACCGCGTCGGGGTGCTGCGCGAGCCGGACGGGCGCGGCGGCTCGGCGTACGTGCACGACGAGCTCTGGCCCGGCGACCTGGTCGGCGTCGGCGCACCCCGGAACAACTTCAACCTCCTGCCCTCCGAGCAGTACCTCTTCGTGGCCGGCGGCATCGGGATCACCCCGATCCTGCCGATGATCGCCCAGGCCGACCTGCTGGGCGCCGACTGGCGCCTGCTCTACGGCGGCCGCAGCCGGGGGTCGATGGCCTTCCTCGACGAGCTCGAGGTGCACGGCGACCGGGTGCGCGTCCACCCCCAGGACGAGGCCGGCCTGCTCCCCCTCCACGAGTTCCTCGATGAGCCGCGCGCGGGCGTGAAGGTGTACTGCTGCGGCCCCGCCCCGCTGCTGGACGCGATGGAGGCGGCCTGCGCGGGCTGGCCCCGCTACGCGCTGCGCATCGAGCGGTTCGTCGCTGCCCACGAAGGCCCCCCGGCCCTGGAGGGCCCGTTCGAGGTCGAGCTGGCCCGCACCGGCGCCACCGTCACCGTCTCCCCCGGCGAGTCGGTCCTCGACGCCGTCCGGACCGTCGGCGCCGACACGTTGTCCTCGTGCCGGCAGGGCATCTGCGGCACCTGCGAGACACCGGTCCTCGCCGGGGTCCCCGACCACCGCGACTCCCTGCTCGACGACGACGCCCGCGCGCTCGGCGACTGCATGTACATCTGCGTGTCCCGCTCGCGCACCCCCCGTCTCGTCCTCGACCTCTGACCGCGTTCCCGACCGAGGAGGACCACCATGAGCCTGTCCACGCACCAGGGCACCGGGGTGCCCCACTCCGACGCCGACCCCTTCGCCCTCGACGTCCTCGCCGACCCGCTGGCCATGCACGGCGAGCTGCGTGACGCCGGGCCCGTCGTCTACCTGGACCGCTACGACGTCCACGCCATGGCCCGCTACGAGCAGGTGCACGCCTCGCTGCGCGACTGGCAGCGGTTCGAGTCGTCCTCCGGCGTCGGGTTCCCGAACTTCCGGCACGAGAAGCCCTGGTGGACGCCGAGCATCCTGCTCGAGGCCGATCCGCCGCGCCACGACGCCCCGTACCGGGTGCTCAAGGACGTGCTGTCGCCGCGGTCGCTGCGGCGGCTGCGCGACCGGTGGTCGGCCGACGGCCACCAGATCGTCGACGAGCTGCTCACCGGGGCCAGCGGCGGCACCGTCGACCTCGACGCGGTGCCCTCCTTGGCGGAGGCGTTCCCGCTGCGGGTCTTCCCCGACGAGGTCGGCATCCCCCGGGAGGGCCGCGAGAACCTGCTGCCCTACGGCGACCACCAGTTCAACGCCCTGGGCCCACCCGGGGAGATCAGGGACCGGCACGCCGCCCGGGCCGAGGAGCTGCTGGCCTGGGTGATGGCCCAGACCGCCCGTGAGGTGCTCACCGACGACGGCTTCGGGGCGATGGTCTGGGCGGCGGCTGACCGCGGCGAGATCCTGCCCGAGCACGCCCCCATGCTGGTCCGTGCCCTCCTGTCGGCCGGCCTGGACACCACCATCAGTGGCATCGCCGCGATCCTGTACGCCTTCGCCACCCACCCCGACCAGTGGCGCCGGCTGCGCGAGGACCCGGCGCTCATCCGGGTGGCCTTCGACGAGGCGGTGCGCTGGGAGTCACCGGTGCAGACCTTCTTCCGGGTGGCGACGTCCGACGTCCGGATCGAGGGCGCCCTGGTCCCCGAGGGCCACAAGATCCTGATGTTCCTCGGCTCCGCCAACCGCGATCCCCGGCGCTGGTCCACCCCCGAGCACCCCGACCCCGACGCCTTCGACATCACCCGCGAGCCCTCGGGCCACGTCGGGTTCGGCATGGGCGTGCACCAGTGCGTCGGGCAGCACGTGGCCCGCCTGGAGGCCGAGTCGCTCATCACTGCCCTGCTCCCCCGCGTCGAGCGGCTGGAGCTGGTCGCCACCCCCCGCCGGCACCTGAACAACACCCTGCGGATGTGGGAGTCACTCCCGATCCGGCTCCACCTCGCCTGAGCCAGCAGCACGTCGACGACGACACACCTGAGAGGCCGACCATGCCCACGATGCGCGCCGCGCGGATGCACGCCCAGCACCAGCCCTTCACCGTCGACGAGGTCGAGGTGCCCACCCCGCGCCCGACCGACGTCCTGGTCAAGGTCGAGGCCTGCGGCATCGTCCCGAACCTCGGGAACGTGCTGAACTTCCTGCCCGAGTGGTGGCCGCACCTGACCTTCCCGCCGCTGCCGGCCATCTTCGGGCTCGACGTCGCCGGGGTCGTCGAGGCGGTCGGCGACCAGGTCCACGGCATCGAGGTCGGGCAGCGGGTGTACGTCAACCCGGGCCGTCACTGCGGGGGTTGCCACGCCTGCCGGACCGGCGACCCGCAGGAGTGCCCGGCCTACACCTTCAACGGCTACTTCGGCTTCGGGCCGGGATCGGCCCAGCTCTACGCCGACTACCCCTACGGCGGGTTCGGCGAGTACATGACCGCACCGCTCTACAGCCTGGTCACCATTCCGGACAACCTGTCCTTCGAGGCCGCTGCGCGCTTCGGCTACCTCGGGACCGCCTACCGCGCGCTCCGCGCATCGGGCGTGGACGCCAACAGCGTGGTGGTCGTCAACGGCACCAGCGGCACCCTCGGGGTCGGCACCGTGCTGATGGCCCTGGCGATGGGCGCCCGCAAGGTGCTCGGCATCGCCCGCAACGAGGAGCTGCTGGCGAAGGTCGAGGCGCTGGCGCCGGGCCGGGTCGAGGTCTTCTCCACGACCGGCACCGCCGAGGGCGCGGTGGCCGCCTGGGTCAAGGAGCGGACCGGGGGCCGGGGTGCCGACATCGTCATCGACGCGCTGCAGTCCGGCGCCCAGGCCGAACCCCTGCTCGAGGCCATGGGCGGCCTGGCCCGGGGTGGCCGGCACGCCCCGATCGGCGGGGTGCTCGGCCCGTTGCCGGTCAACCTCAACGTGCTCATGTCCAACGACCAGCGCGTCGTCGCCTCTCTGTGGTTCGACACCGCCGACGGCCAAGCCATGGCCAGCATGGTCGAGAGCGGTGTGCTCGACCTGTCGGTGCTGGAGCACGAGGTGTACGGGCTCGACCAGGTCAACGAGGCCCTGGCCGTGATGGCCAACCGCAACGGCGGCTTCAGCAACTACGTGCTCAAGCCCTGACCGACCCGGCGCCGACGAAGAGCCGGCATGACCGGTCCAGGATCGACACCGTTGCACGTGCACACCACGGGCACCGGCCCCGGGACCCCGGGGTGCACAGGGCCATGTCCGACCGCGCGCGCACCTGGGGGCGCCAGGCCCCCCTGGTGGGACCGAGCAGGGCGCCCACCGGGCTCGCTCCGTGGTGCGCGGATGCTCGCCACGGGTCGTCCACGACCGCCGGTGGGCCCTTCACCCTGGTTGTTGTACGGGTTGCTGCACAGACGCAGGAGGCGGGCCGCCCGGTTCGGACGGCCCGCCTCTGACCTGCGGTTTCTCTGTCGGGCTGACAGGATTTGAACCTGCGACCCCTTGACCCCCAGTCAAGTGCGCTACCAAGCTGCGCTACAGCCCGAGCTCGCGTCGCCCGTAGGCGCCGGTGAGCTGCGTCGAGAAGGTTACCCGACTCCAGATGGCCACCCGCAGCCGGGTCAGCCCTTCGTCCGGTCCCGGGCCTTGGTCTCGCGGACCTTGACCGACACCTCGATCGGGGTGCCCTCGAAGCCCCACTTCTCCCGCAGCTTGCGCTCCAGGAAGCGGCGGTACCCGGCCTCGAGGAAGCCGGTGGAGAACACCACGAACCGGGGCGGGCGGACGTCGGCCTGCGTGACGTACTTGATCTTCGGGGCGCGGCCGCCGCGGGCGGGCGGCGGGGTCTCCTGCACCAGCGCCCGCACGTAGGTGTTGAGCTCAGCGGTGGGCACCCGGAACTCCCATGAGGCCAAGGCACCGCGCAGGTGGTCGGCCAGCTTGTGCACCCCCCGCCCCTTGAGCGCGGAGATGTTCACGCGGTGCGCCCACGTCACGCGGGAGAGGTCGCGCTCGACCTCCTTCTCCAGCTGGGCGTGCCGGTCCTCGTCGAGGGTGTCCCACTTGTTGATCGCGATGACCAGCGCGCGGCCGGACTCGATGACCTGCGTGATGATCCGCTGGTCCTGCTCGCTGATCACCTCGTCGGCGGCCAGCAGCACCACGGCGACCTCGGCGGCCTCGATGGCGGCCTCGGTGCGCAGGCTGGCGTAGTACTCGGTGCCGCTCGCCGTCCCCACGCGCTTGCGCAGGCCGGCGGTGTCGACGAACTTCCAGTCCTCGCCGTCCAGCCGGACGATCGAGTCGACCGGGTCCACGGTCGTGCCGGCGACGGAGTCGACGACCGAGCGCTCCTCCCTGGACAACCGGTTGATCAGGCTGGACTTGCCCACGTTCGGCCGGCCCACGAGCGCGACACGTCGGGGACCGCCGACCTCCAGCGACTCCCGCGGCGCCTCGGGCAGCGTGTCGAGCACCAGGTCGAGCAGGTCACCGGCCGAGCGCCCGTGCAGCGCGCTCACCGGGAACGGCTCGCCCAGCCCCAGCGACCACAGCTCGGCGGCGCCGGCCTCGCCGCGCTCGTCGTCGACCTTGTTGGCCACCAGGATCACCGGGGTCTGCGACCGGCGCAGCACGCGCGCGGCCGCGAGGTCGGTGTCGGTGACGCCGACCTGGGCGTCGACGACCAGCACGATGACGTCGGCGGTCCGCATCGCGTACTCGGCCTGCCGGGCGATGGAGGCGGCCATGCCGGACGCCTTGGGCTCCCAGCCCCCGGTGTCGACGACGGTGAAGGTCTTGCCGTTCCACAGCCCCTCGTAGGAGATCCGGTCGCGGGTGACCCCGGGGATGTCCTGGACGACGGCGGCACGGCGGCCGATGAACCGGTTGACCAGCGTCGACTTGCCCACGTTGGGGCGCCCGACGATGGCCACCACGGGCAACGGACCGGTGGGTGGGGTGCTCATGCTTCTGCTCTCTCGCGGGCCAGCTCGACGATCCGGGCGACCGTCTGGTGCCGTTCCCAGTGGGTGCTGTCGACGGTGACGGCGTCGGCCGCCGGGCGCAGCGGGGAGTCTGCGCGGGTGCTGTCGTAGGTGTCGCGCCGCCGCAGGTCGGCGGCGATCGCGGCGATCCTGGCCGGGTCGGTGACGCCGAGCTGGTCGGCCCGGCGCTCGGCCCGCGCCTCGGGGGCGGCGGTCAGGTAGACCTTGAGGGTGGCGTCGGGCAGGACGACGGTGCCGATGTCCCGGCCCTCGACCACCACCGCGGCGGCGTCGGCGACCAGCGCGCGCTGGGCGTCGACCAGCAGACGGCGCACCTCGGGCACCGCCGAGACCGGCGACACCGCGCGGGTGACCTCGGTGCCGCGGATCCGGTCGGTCACCTCGACGTCGTCCACGGTCACGCGCTCGGTGGCCGCGTCGGTGCCGATGCCGATGGCCGCTTCGCGCACCGCGCGGGTGATGCCCTCGGCGTCGTCCAGGTCGACCCCGGCGTCCAGGACGGCGACCGTCGCCGCCCGGTACATCGCGCCGGTGTCCAGGTACGCGGCGCCCAGCTCCAGCGCGACGGCGCGGGCGACGCTGGACTTCCCCGTCCCCGACGGCCCGTCGAGCGTGACCTGGCCCCGGAAGACCGCGCCGTACGCCGTCACTGGGCGATGTCCTTGCGCAGGGCCACGGCGCCGCGCAGGTACACGTGCTGCACCTCGGCGCGCGGACGGTCGGTGGCCACGTGAGCCATCAACCGCAGCACCCGGGGCAGGGCGTGCGGCACCGCGATCTCCGTGGCGCACATCAGCGGGACGTCGCCCAGCCCCAGCTCCCGGGCGGCCAGCGCGGGGAACTCGCTGACCAGGTCCGGCGTGGCGGTGAACAGGATGCTGATCAGGTCCTCGTTGGACAGCCCGTTGCGGCTCATCACCTCGGTGACCAGCTCACGGGTCGCCGAGAGCACCTGCTCCCGATCGTCGGCGTCGACCTGCGTCGCGCCCCGGATGGCTCGGACGGCCACGTGTGTGCACGCTCCTTGTTGCTGTCTGAGAGGGGAATCGGGGCCAGCTGGGTCAGCTACGGGCCTTCGCGATCTTGACGGCGCCCAGCCCGAGTGCGAGGAACCTGCGGTAGGAGAGGTCTCTTGACCTCACCAGGTCCCACGACCGGTCCACCGCGTCGCGAGCGGCCTCGGCCCAGCCGACCGCAGCAATCTTGTCGACATCGAACAGATCGTCGTAGTCGGCCCGGTGCCGGACATCCTGCAGGTCCAGGAATGCCTGCGCGATGCGTTCCGTACCCGGTGACACCGGGGCCAGCGCGTCCCGCAGAGCCTGGTTCCCGCTGCCGGTCGCGGCCTTGGACAGGGCGGCGAGATCTTGGTGAGTCACCCAGCGGGACACGGCTGCTGCCTGCGCCGTCCAGTCTGCTGGCCGGACGACCTCGTAGACGACTCGGGTCAGCAGCTCGTGGAAGACGGCGTAGTAGGCCGTGCTGATGCCGCGCCGGAGCCGCACCACCTTGGGGCGCCCCTGACCAGCATTCTTGCCGACCAGTTCGTCCGCGAGGTCCAACAGGTCATTCGGGTGCAGGAACCGAACACTCACGCGTCGTCACCGCTGGCGTTCTTGTTGCCGGAGGCACCCTCGATCGGTGCGACCACGTCGTCCTCCTCCCGGGCCTGCGTCCGGTAGGACAGCCGCGTGTCCTCGTCGCCCAGCACGTGACCGGTCAGCGCGCGGGCCTGCCGCCGGATCTCGTAGAACTCGTCGGAGGGCCAGGTCTCGCCGCTGGGCTGGTTGAGCACCACCGTCAGCAGGAGGTAGCTCTCGTCGGGCTCCCGACGCCGCTCGATCTCAGCGCCGACGACGCGAGTCGTGCCGGCGGACAGCTCGCTGATCGCCGCGAGCAGCTGGGCCTCCCGGGAGGAGTCGACGGGTGCGGTCATGCTTGCCAGGGTGTCACACCCGGCTCCGCAATCGCGTCGTCACAGACCGACGAGCTCCTGCAGCGCGCCGACCTCGGCGCGGGTGAGCTTGCGGATGACGCCGGTGCGCATGCGGGCGAGGTCGAGCGGGCCGACCGCGGTGCGGGTCAGCCGGGACACGGGCAGGCCCACCTCGGCGAGCAGCCGGCGCACGATGTGCTTGCGGCCCTCGTGCAGCACGACCTGGACGACGGACTGACCGGCGTGCTGGTCGACGACCGCGAAGTCGTCGACGGCGACCGGGCCGTCCTCCAGCTCGACGCCGGCCCGCAGGCGGCGGCCCAGGTCGCGCGGGATGGAGCCCGACACCTGCGCCAGGTAGGTCTTGCGCACCTCGTAGGAGGGGTGCGCCAGCCGGTGCGCCAGCTCGCCGTCGGTGGTGAGGATGAGCAGGCCCTCCGTGTCCTGGTCGAGCCGGCCGACGTGCACCAGGCCCTTGGCCAGGTCACCCACCATGTCGCCCACGCAGGGCCGCCCGCGGTCGTCGCTCATCGCCGTCAGCACGCCGAAGGGCTTGTTGAGCGCGTAGGTGACCCGGTCGTTGCGGATCTCGATGCGCGACCCGTCGACGGCGATCACCGCGGTCGAGGGGTCCACGCGCATCCCCTGCACGCGGACGACCTTCCCGTCGACGGAGACCCGGCCCTCCTCGATCATGTCCTCGCAGACCCGCCGCGAGCCGACGCCGGCCCGGGCGAGCACCTTCTGCAGCCGCTCGCCCTGGCCTGCCTCGGGCTCCGGCGCGGGGTCGCGGTCACCGGGGTGCACCGGGGCCAGCTCCATGTCCTCGGACCAGACGCCGTGCGCGTCCCCCTGCGCGGCGGTCTCGTCGGACGGGGGCGTGCTGTCGGTCATCGGTACCTCAGTGTTCGTGTCGTTCGGCGATCACGGCGCGGGTCTCGGGCAGCAGCGGACCGAGCTCGGGGAGCTCGTCGAGCCCGGTCAGGCCCAGCCGTTCGAGGAAGAGCGGGGTGGTGGCGTAGAGCCCACCGCCGCTGTCGGGGTCGGTGCCGCACTCGTACACCAGTCCCCGGGACGCCAGAGTACGCACCACGGCGTCGACCCCGACCCCGCGGATGGCCGAGACCCGCGCGCGGGTGACCGGCTGGCGGTAGGCGATGACGGCCAGCGTCTCCAGCGCGGCCTGGGTCAGCCGGCTGCGCTGCCCGTCGATGAGGTGCCGCTCGACCACCGGGGCGTGCTCGTCGCGGGTGTACAGCCGCCAGCCCTCCCCCACCCGCCGCAGCACGACCCCGGCCCGCCGCTCGTCGTAGTCGGCGCCCAGCTCGGCCAGCGCCGCCCGCACCTGCCCGACGGTGCAGCGCAGCGCCTCCGCCGCCGTCACCTCGTCGAGCGGGGTGTCGACGACGAACAACAGCGCCTCCAACCCGCCCCGCAGCGCCCACGGGTCGCCGACCGGATCGCCGTCCTCGTCGTCGGGATCCGTCGCTCCGGGCGCGGCCTCCTCCACGGGCGCCTCGTCGAGCGGGCGCAGCGGCACCGGCTCGAGCTCGACGGCCGGCGCCGGGACCCGAGCGGGCAGGTCGTCGTCCCACGGCTGGTCGGGAGCACCGGCCTCCTCGGGGGCACCGGGCTCCTCGGGGGCGCCGGACCGGTCGGGGGCGCGCACCGGGTGGGGCGGGGCCGCGAACGAACGGGCCAGCGCGGCCGCAGCGGCGTCCCACTCCCCCGCCGGTGTGCTGCCGGTCGCCCGCTCCTCGGCCGCGGCCAGCTCGGCCGCCAGCTGCTCCCAGGAGATGGGGCCGGGGCCCCGGTCCGGCGGCGGGGTGGGGTCGCTCATGCGTCGTCCGCCGCCGCTCGGGCCAGTGCCCCGTCGTCCTCCCCCGGCAGCCGGCCGCCGACCAGCTGCGGGCCGGTCCAGGAGACGACCAGCTGCCCCAGCGGCACCTCCTGCGCCACCTCGACCAGCTGCTGGCGGTACAGCTCGAGGAGCACCAGGAAGCGGGCCACCACCTCCAGGGTGTGCGCGCAGTCCGCGGTCAGCGCGGTGAAGGTGACCCGGCCGCGCTCGGCGACCCGGCGGCGCACCAGCAGCAGCTGCTGGGTCACGTCGACGGCGGAGCTGTGCAGGTGGGTGGTGTCCACCGTGGGCGGCGGGGTGGGGGTCAGCGCGCGCCGGGCGAGCTCGGCGAACTGCTCGGGCGTGACCCCCAGCAACACCTCGGGCAGCAGCGCGGCGAACCGGGGCTCCAGCGGCACCGCCCGCGGGAAGCGGCGGGCGGCCTCGGCCTCGCGCTCGCGCAGGAACCCGGCCGCCTGCTGGTAGGCGCGGTACTGCAGCAACCGGGCGAACAGCAGATCCCGGGCCTCCAGGACGGCGAGGTCCTCGTCGTCCTCCACCTCGGCGGCGGGCAGCAGCCGGGCGGCCTTGAGGTCGAGCAGGGTGGCCGCGACCAGCAGGAACTCCGACGCCTGGTCGAGGTCGAGCTCGTCGCCCATGCCGTGCAGGTGGGCGATGAAGTCGTCGGTCACCTGCGAGAGGGCGATCTCGGTGACGTCGAGCTGGTGCTTGCCGATCAGCTGCAGGAGCAGGTCGAACGGGCCCTCGAAGTTGGTCAGCCGCACGCGGAACCGCCCGTCGCCGGCAGCGGCGACGGGCGGTTCGGCCAGGCTGGTCACACCCCGAGGTTAGCGGCGGCTGATCATCTGCGGAGGCGCTGGACCAGGACGGAGTCCTCGCCGTGGGCGTCCAGGTCGGCCAGCAGGACGGCGACGGCCTCCCGCACGATCCGGCCACGGTCGGCCACCACGCCGTGGTCGCCGCGCAGGCTCAGCCGGGCCGTCTCCAGCGCCAGCAGCTCCTCGGCCGAGCAGTAGACGGTGATCTTCTCCTCGTGCTTGACGCGGCTGCGGCCGCGGGAGGTGCTGGGCAGCGTCCGCAGGGAGGCCAGCTCGTCCCGGGCCTCCCCGTGGATCAGCTGCAGCGGGGTCGCCGCCGGGGCGGCGTCCTCGGCGGGGAGCACGGGCTCCGCCGTCCGCTTGTTGCCGCGCAGCGACGGGCTGGCGGCGGCCGCGGCCAGCGACGGCAGCTGCGCGACCGGGGCCGCCTCGGCGGCCTCGCTCGAGGCGGTGTCGGTGCGCCGGAAGAACAGCTCGCTCGCGCCGGGGAGGACGGGACGACGGGTCACGATGCCCCCTCGCTGGCGCTCGGGACCATCGTTCCGATGGTCACTGTGCAGATTGGCTCGCTCGCACGCTCGCTCACAGTGCCAGGACCTCCTTGGCCAGGTCTCGGTAGGCCTGCGCACCGGTGGAGGTCGACGCCCAGGTGGTGATGGGCTGCCCGGCGACCGTGGTCTCCGGGAAGCGGACGGTGCGGGTGATGACGGTCTGGAACACGGTGTCCCCGAAGGCCTCGACGACCCGGCTGAAGACCTCGCGGGCGTGCACGGTCCGCGAGTCGTACATCGTGGCGAGGATGCCGTCCACCTCCAGGGAGGGGTTCAGCCGCTCCTTGACCTTGTCGATCGTGTCCACCAGCAGGGCCACGCCGCGCAGCGAGAAGAACTCGCACTCCAACGGGATGATCACGCCCTGGGCGGCGGTGAGCGCGTTGACCGTCAGCAGACCCAGCGAGGGCTGGCAGTCGATGAGCACGTAGTCGTACTCCTGGCGCACCTCGGCCAGCACGCGCAGCAGGGACTGCTCGCGGGCGACCTCGCTGACCAGCTGCACCTCGGCGGCGGAGAGGTCGATGTTCGACGGCGCCAGGTCCAGACCGCGCACGTGGCCGACGTTGCGCACGATGACGTCGCGCAGCGTGGTGTGCCGCTCCATGAGCGCGTTGTAGACGGTGCGCTCCAGCTGCTGGGACTGGATGCCCAGGCCCACCGAGAGGGCGCCCTGCGGGTCGAGGTCGACCAGCAGGACCCGGCGGCCGTGCTCGACCAGGGCCGCACCCAGGTTGATGGTCGAGGTGGTCTTGCCCACCCCGCCCTTCTGGTTGCACATCGCCACGATGCGGGCGGGCCCGTGCCGGTCCAGCGGCTTGGGGGTGGGCAGCGGGCGCTGCCGGGCCTTCGCCGGGTCCACCCGGCCGGCCGGGGCGCCCATCTCCACCTCCGCATCCGCGTACGGGTGCGCGACGGCGGAGCTCGTCACGACGGGTGTCGCCATCCTCGGTGCCTCTTCCGGTCGGGTGCGTCGGGCCTTGCGTCTGCTCGAACGGGGGACGCTTTGTCGACTTGTCGTCCTCCGACCCATCCATCGGCAGTTCTCGCCCGCGGCGTGACCTCCCTGTGCAACTCCCGTCCCAGCAGTGCCAACCGACTGGTCAGCGCAGCGCCCGGGGATGGCTGGTCGCGTAGACCTCGCGCAACCGGTCCACGGTCACCAACGTGTAGACCTGGGTGGTGGTCACCGAGGCGTGGCCCAGGAGCTCCTGCACCACGCGCACGTCGGCGCCGCCGTCGAGCAGGTGGGTGGCGAACGAGTGCCGCAACGTGTGCGGGGAGAGGTCGGCGAGCTCGGCCAGCCCGGCCCGCTCGGCCGCGCTGCGCAGCACCGCCCAGGCCGACTGGCGCGACAGCGGGCCACCCCGGGAGTTCAGGAACAGCGCGCCGCGCACGGCCCGCTCGGTCGCCAGTGCCGGCCGGGCCCGCACGAGGTAGTCCTCGACGGCGCGCACCGCGTAGCTGCCCACCGGCACCACCCGCTGCTTCCCGCCCTTGCCGGCGAGCCGCACCACACCCGACGCGGTGTGCAGGTCGTCCACGGCCAGGCCGACGGCCTCCGAGATCCGGGCGCCGGTCCCGTACAGCACCTCCAGCAGCGCCCGGTCCCGCAGCGGTCGCGGGCCCTCCCCCGCTCCGGCGGCGGTCAGCAGCGCCTCCACCTGCTCCACGGTGATCGCCTTGGGCAGCCGGCGGCCCGGCGTCGGGGGACGCACCTCGGCCGCGGCGTCGTCGGCGACCACGCCGTCGAGCAGGGCGAACCGGTGCAGCCCGCGGACCGCGACCACCGCGCGGGCCGCCGACGACGCCGACAACGGCGGGTGGTCCTCGTCCCCGCTGCGCAGTGCGACCAGGAACGCCGCGACGTCGGACTCCCCCACCTCGCCGAACCCGCGCACGCCGACGTCCTCGAGGAACTCCGCGTAGCGGCGCAGGTCGCGGCGGTAGGAGGAGATGGTGTTCGCGGCCAGGCCCCGCTCGACCGCCAGGTGGTCCAGGTAGCCGCTGACCACACGCGCCACCGGCGGTCCCGCCGCCACCGCCGCTCCCCTCGCCACCCACCCACTCCACCCGATGACCACGGACCTGGGGAGCCGACGCGCCGGGTGAGGTCGTCCTGGACTGCGTGATCACCGGGTGCGGACGCGCCCGGCACCGCAGGATCGCCGGCATGCGCCCCTACGCCGACCGTCCTGCCCTGCGCTCCCGCCAGGTGCTCGCCGACCTCGCCCTGCTGGCCTGGGCGGTGCTGTGGGTGGTGCTGGCCCGCGCGGTGCACGCCGCCGTCCTCGTGCTGGCCGAACCCGGGGTCCAGCTGGAGTCCCTGGGCCGCTCCATCAGCGACACCATGGGCGACGCGGCCGGGGTCGCCGAGGACGTCCCGCTCGTCGGTGACGAGCTGTCGGCCCCGTTCGACGCGCTGGGGGACTCCGGGGACGGCGTGGCCGGTGCCGGCCAGGGCGTGCAGGACGCCGTGCACACCCTGGCGTGGGTGCTCGCCCTCGCCCTGGTCGTCGTCCCGGTCGGGTGGGCGCTGCTGCGGTGGGCCCGCTGGCGGCTGGGCTGGGCGCGCGAGGCGGCCGCCGCCGGCCGGCTCGACGTCGACCTGCTCGCCGCCCGCGCGGTGGCCACTGCACCGTTGCCGGCGCTGGCCGGGCTGCCGGCCGGGATCGGTGCCGCCTGGCGGGCCGGCGACCCCGGCGCCACCCGGGTCCTCGCCGAGCTGGAGCTGCGCCGCCTCGGCCTCCGCAGCTCCGACGATCACGGCCCCCAGGACACCCGGGCTCGGCGTGTCCTCGACGCAGGCCCGTGATCGTCGGGAGGGCTGGGTCAGAAGGCGGTGTCGACCGGGCGCAGCTGGGGTGAGGCCGAGCGGTGCGCGGTGACGGCCAGGATGCCGATGACGGCCAGCGCGTTGCGCACCGTGCCGTCGAAGACCATCTGCAGGGCCTGCGCGAGCGGCACCCGCTCGACGGTCATGTCCGCCTCCTCGTGCTCCACCACGAAGCCCTCGGGGCGCTCGACCCCGGTCAGCCCCTCGGCCAGGTAGAGGCCGACCAGCTCGTCGCAGAACCCCGGCGTGGACAGCGAGGTGGTCAGCAGCTGCCACCGGTCGGCGGCCAGCCCGGCCTCCTCGGCCAGCTCGCGCTGCGCCGTCCGCAGCGGTGGCTCCCCCTCGGCGTCCCGCAGCCCGGCCGGCAGCTCCCACAGGTGCGCGCCGATGGCGTGCCGGTACTGCTTGAGCATCACGAGCGCGCCGTCGTCGTCGAGGGCGACGATGCCGACCGCGCCCGGGTGGGTGACCACCTCGCGCACCGAGGAGCCGCCACCGGGCATCGCCACGGTGTCCCGGCGGAGCGAGATGACCCGCCCCTCGTAGACCTCCTCGCGGCCGAGGACCTCGTACATCAGATGCCCATCTCGACGGTCTCGGGCACGGGGATGCGGCCGGACTCCTGCCGGTCGACCGCGGCCTTCACGAAGGCGGCGAACAGCGGGTGCGGCCGGGTCGGCCGGCTCTTGAGCTCGGGGTGGGCCTGGGTGCCCACGTAGAAGGGGTGGACGTCGGCGGGGAGCTCGACGAACTCGACCAGCGTGCCGTCGGGCGAGGTGCCCGAGATGACCAGGCCGGCGTCGGTGAGCCTGTCGCGGTAGGCGTTGGCCACCTCGTAGCGGTGCCGGTGCCGCTCGGTGATCTCGGTGGACCCGTAGGCCGCCGCGGCCACCGACCCGGTGGTCAGCGCCGCCGGGTAGCTGCCCAGCCGCATCGTGCCACCGAGGTCGCCGCGTCCGCCGACGATGTCGACCTGGTCGGCCATGGTGGAGATGACCGCGTCCGGGGTCGCCGGCTCGAACTCGGCGGAGTTGGCGCCCTCGATGCCGCCGAGGTTGCGGGCGGCCTCGATGACCATGCACTGCAGGCCCAGGCACAGGCCCAGGGTCGGGATGCCCTGGGTGCGCGTGTGCCGCAGGGCCCCGAGCTTGCCCTCGATGCCGCGCACCCCGAACCCGCCCGGCACGCAGACCGCGTCGACGCCGGCCAGCGCCGCCGCCGCGCCCTCGGGGGTCTGGCAGTCGTCGGAGGGCACCCAGCGGATCTGCACCCGGGTGCGGTGGGCGAACCCGCCGGCCCGCAGCGCCTCGGTGACCGACAGGTAGGCGTCGGGCAGGTCGATGTACTTGCCGACCAGGCCGACGGTGACCGTGTGCCTGGGGTTGTGCACCCGCTCGAGCAGGTCGCCCCACACGGTCCAGTCGACGTCGCGGAAGGGCAGGCCCAGCCGGCGGACGACGTAGGCGTCCAGACCCTCGCGGTGCAGCACCTTCGGGATGTCGTAGATCGAGGGCGCGTCGGCGCAGGAGATCACGCCCTCGGCCTCGACGTCGCACATCAGGCTGATCTTGCGCTTCATGCCGTCGGGGATCTCGCGGTCGGAGCGGCAGACCAGCGCGTCGGGCTGGATGCCGATGCTGCGCAGCGAGGCCACCGAGTGCTGGGTCGGCTTGGTCTTCAGCTCACCCGACGGCGCGATGTAGGGCACCAGCGAGATGTGCAGGAAGAAGCAGTTGTCCCGGCCGATCTCGTGCCGCACCTGGCGGGCGGCCTCGAGGAAGGGCAGCGACTCGATGTCGCCGACGGTGCCGCCGATCTCGGTGATGACGACGTCGACCGGGTCCCCGTCGCGGCCGGCGGCGTCTGCCCCGGCCAGCATCCGGGCCTTGATCTCGTTGGTGATGTGCGGGATGACCTGCACGGTGTCGCCCAGGTACTCGCCGCGTCGCTCCTTGGCGATGACGTCGGAGTACACCTGGCCGGTGGTCACGTTGGCCCGGCCGGTGAGGTCGGTGTCCAGGAACCGCTCGTAGTGGCCGATGTCCAGGTCGGTCTCGGCGCCGTCCTCGGTGACGAACACCTCGCCGTGCTGGAACGGGTTCATCGTGCCGGGGTCGACGTTGAGGTAGGGGTCCAGCTTCTGCATCGTGACCCGCAGCCCCCGGGCCGAGAGCAGGGCCCCGAGCGAGCTCGCGGTCAGCCCCTTCCCGAGGGAGGAGACCACGCCACCGGTCACGAAGACGAACTTCGTCGGGGCTGAGTTGGGGAGGAGGTTCCGCTGTTCAGTCAGTCGACCCACGGGCGCTCACGCTAACACGGGGACGCTCCCGCTCCACGGGCCCGATCGGGGGTGCGACGAGCCACACCAGCAGCGGCAGCAGCAGGGTGGCCGCCGTCGCCGGGATGGCGACACCGGAGTCGTTGACCACGGTGGACACCACGAGGGCCAGGGCCACCGACGTCAGCGCGGCCCGCAGCACCGCGACGTCCCGGGCCGGCAGGCCCCCGGCCCGGTGGGTGGGCGTGCTGCGCAGCGGACCGCCGGGCCGCAGCAGCCACACCGCGGCCACCGCCGCGACCGCCAGGGTCCAGGCCAGCGGGCTGCTCAGCAGGATGCCGATGTTGGCCTCGGCCTTGCGGCTGATCACCGTCCACGCCTGCCCGTCGGCCAGCTGTGCCACGAAGCGGCCCAGGTGGCTGCGCTCGGACGGCGGCTTGGTCCAGTCCAGCACCGCCACCGCGCCGACGGCGACCACCGCGACGCCCAGCACCGCCACCAACCGGACGACGGTCACCCGCACGCCGCCCAGGAACATGGCCAGCAGCAGGAAACCGGGCACCGCGCCCAGCACCCCGCCGAAGTCCCGCCCCAGGCCGGGCGCGCCGACCAGCACCACCACGACCACCCCGACGACCAGCACGGTGACCATCGCCCGACGCCGACCGTCACCGGGGGCCCGCCGTCCCACCCACGTGGCCAGCGCCGCCGAGAGCAGCAGCGCGGCCACCGGCATCAGGCCGAAGGTGAGGTTGCCGAACCCGGTGAACCGGCCCGCGACGATCGCGTCGTAGCCGAGCAGCCCGTCCAGCTCCAGGTGCGACCCGGTGAGGACGTCGATGACCGGCACCGCCGCGGTCACCACCAGCACGGCCAGGGCCGGGCCCAACCGGTGCCGGCGCCACGGTCCGAGCACGGCGACCAGGGTCACCAGCAGCGTCGCCCCCACCACCGAGGCGGCCAGGGCGACACGCGGCGAGCTGCTGTCCTGCCAGGGCACGAGCGAGGCCAGGTAGCTGGCCACCGGGACCGACGCCGCGACCAGGCACACGGGCCGCAGCACCCGGCGCAGGCGGTCGCGGGTCGAGGCGGTGGGACAGTGCCGCGCCCACCAGTCGCGCAGGCGCTGCGGGGTGGCCCGGGGGGCCCGCCAGCCGCCCACCGTCAGCAGCCCCAGCCCCACCACGACGGCGACGGTCAGCACCAGCGCCCAGAAGAAGTCCCCGGTGCTGCGGTAGTGGACCACCGCCCGGCTGTTGGCCTGCTGGAGCTCCTCGACCGCGGCGGACAGACCGGGGCGCCCGCCCACGGCGGTCATCGGCTGCCCGTTCATGGACGCCGGCTGGTCGACCCCGAGCGCGGCGAGGGCCGTCGGGGCGACGTCGATGAGCTGGACGAAGGGCGCCCGCCCGGTGCTGGCCGAGGAGAGCCACCCCCCGTCGAGGCCCGCACCGGCCGCCATCGCGACGTGCAGCTGGGGCCGGCCGTCGTTGACCTCCGACACCCCGACCACCAGCAGCAGCGTGCGGCCGGGCAACCCGCCCAGGACGGACTGGAGGCCGCCCACGGTGCGGTCGACCTCGTCGAGGGCGACGGGGCGGGACGTCGGGTCGGTGCCGGTGTCGGTCTCCGACGCGCCAGGGGTGCCCGCGTCGACCAGGGGGTCGAGGGACACCAGCGACAGCGGGCAGTCCTCCAGCAGGTCGGCCGTCGCCACCGGGTCGGCCGGCAGCGCGTCCAGGGCGGTCAGCAGCGTGTCGGGGCCGGCGGCCGCCACGGTCGCGGCGCGGCCGGTGGTGACCGCGCAGCCCACCGCGTCGGCCAGCGCTGCCGGCTCTGCGCCGAAGCGCTCGGTCGCCGGGTCCACCGCGATCTGGGCGACGGCGGCCTGCGGGTCGGCCAGGCCGACGGCGGCGACCTGCTCCTGCAGCCCGCAGTAGGACAGCGAGGTGTCCTCGGGCGGGCTGTCGAACAACCCGGGCGGCTCGGCCGCCGCGCCGTCGCCGCCGGTCTGCTCCTCCGGCAACGGCACGGGGGGCAGCGGGTCGACGCGACCGGCCCACCGGGCCCGGTTGCCCGCCCCCAGGGTGGCCCAGCCGTCGAGCACGCAGGTCGTGGAGCGGGCCGCCCGCACCGACAGCGAGCCGATGGCCGACTGCCCGGCCAGGTCCCACAGTGCCGGGGTGGCCACCGGGTCGACGTCGGACCAGGTCAACCCCGGTACACCGAGCACCACCACGCGGTCGGCCACGGGTCCCTGGGCGGCGCGGGCCGGGTCGGTGAGCCCGAGCACCAGGGCCAGCAGGGCGAGCGCGGCAGCCACCACCCGCCGGGTGGCGCTCACGCGGGCGCGCCGAGCAGTTCGCGGTACACCGCCACCAGCCCACGGGCGGTGTCGGCGTCGTCGGGCCACTGCGCCGCCCGGACCCGGCCGGCGTCCGCCAGCTGCCCCGCCCGGGCGGGGTCGGCCAGCAGGTCCCTCACCGCACCGGCGAGCGCTGCGGCGTCCCCGGGGGGCACCAGCACGGCGGCGTCACCGACCAGCTCGGGGATGCCGCCCACCCGGGTGGCCACCAGCGGGGTGCCCGAGCGCAGGGCCTCCTGGGCGGTGAGCGAGCGGGCCTCCCAGACCGAGGGCAGCACGCACACGTCGGCGGCGGCCAGCAGGTCGGCCACGTCGGTGCGCCGGCCGAGCAGCGTCACCGGCAGGCGCTCGGCGGCGATGCGCGCGGACAGCTCGGCCTCCTGCGGCCCGTCCCCGGCCACCACCACGACCGGGGCACCGGTCCCGGCGGTGTCCACCGCGGTCGGGTCCGACCACTCGGCGGCGGCGTCGAGGAGGGTGCCGTAGCTCTTCTGCGGGTGCAGGCGCCCGACGGCGACCACCAGCGGCCGCCCGTCGGGCACGCCCAGCTCGGCGCGCACCGCGTCCCGGTCGCGGGTGGGCGCCGGCAGCGGCGGCGCCGAGACCGGCGCCACGCGGACGTCGCGCGCCCCCGCCTGCCACGCGTTGTCGGCCAGGTCGCCGGAGGCTGCCAGCACGAGGTCTGCGGCCCGGATGGTGGCGGCCTCGACCCGGCTCAGCACCCACCGACCCGCACCGCCGGAGGGCTGCAGCGCGTTGTGCAGGGTGAGCACGAGCGACGCGCGGCCCCCGGCCGGGTGCGGGACGAGGTGCCGGCTCAGCGCGGCGACCAGGCCGGCCCGCAGGCCGTGGGCGTGCACGAGGTCGGCGCCGCGGGTGGCCCGGGCCAGGGCCAGCACCGCCCGGGGGTCACCGGGGACGGGTCCGATCTGCACCGGGCGGAAGGCGGCTCCGGCGGCGCCGAACCCGAACAGCTCGTCGGTGGCGGCCGGCCCGCAGACCCGCAGCAGCGCGCCGGCCCGGCCCAGCGGGCCCACCAGCGACCGCACGTGGGTGCCGACCCCGCCGGTGCTGGTGGCCAGCACCTCGGCGATGCGCCGTCCGTGCAGCGGTGCAGTGCTCACCGGGTCTCCTCCCCCGTCGTCGTCCCGGTCGTGCTCCCGGTCGTCGTCCCGATCGTGCTCCCGGACCCGCGCAGCGCGGCCACGGCGGCCCGCAGCGGTCGCCGGGCGCCCACCATCATGACCGTCCCCGCCACCAGGAGGACGACGGCGCCGGCCACCACCCCGGTGCCCACGGCGGCGAGCACGCCGCCGGGGGGCACCGGGTCGGCGCCGAGGGCGCGGGCGACCACCAGGCCCGCGCCGGCGGCGAGCACGCCTCCGGCCACGGCGACCCCGCCCACCCGGGCCACCCCGGCCAGCGCCGACGGCCCGGCGACCCGGCGCACCACCAGCAGCAGGCCCGCGCCGGCCACGGTCACGCCGACCGTGTGCCCCAGGGCGAGCGCCACGGCTCGGTCCTGGACCGGCAGCGTGGCCGACAGCACCAGGTCGGCGACGACGGCGACCAGCCAACCGCCACCGACGCAGACGGTGGGCGACCGCCACAGCCCCCGGGCGTACAGCGCACGGCTCAGCACCGCCACCAGGCCGTAGCCGAGCAACCCGGGCACGAAGGCCACGATGGTGGGCGCGAGGGCGGCGGCCCGGTCGGCGTCCTCGGGGGACACCAGGAAGACCCGGGCCATGGGCCCGGAGACCGCCACCAGCCCGGCCGCGGCGAGCGCCGACGCGGCGACGACGAGGGCGACCACCGGGGCCAGCAGCGCCCGGTACCCGGCGTCGTCCCCGGCGGCGGCCCGCTCGGACAACCCCGGGTAGGCCGAGGTGGCCAGCGGCACCGCCAACGCCGCCCAGGGCAGCAGGAACAGGGTCATCCCGGCGAAGTAGACGACGTTGGTGCCGTCGGGCACCGCGCCGGCGTTGGCCAGCCGGATGGCGACGACCGCCACGAGCTGCTGGCCGGCCAGGGTGAGCACCCCGGCGACGGCGAGCCGGCGCACGCGCGGGGCCGCACCGACCGGGAACCGCAACGTCGGGCGCAACCCGAGCCGCAGGCCACGCACGGGCACGAGGAGGCAGCCGGCGAGGGCCACCACCCCCAGGGAGGTGCCGACCCCCAGCACCAGCTCGGCCGGGCGGGACAGGTCGCCGACCTCCCGGCCGCCCCCGATCGCGGCGAAGGTCAGGTAGGCGCTCGCGACCACGACCGAGGACAGCAGCGGCGCCAGGGCCGGCCCGGCGAAGCGGCGGTGGGCCTGCAGCACGCCGGTGAGCACGATGCCGAGGCCGTACAGCACCACCTGGGGGGCGAACACCACGAGGAACCGCGCCGCGAGGTCCACCTTGCCCGGGTCGGCGGCGTCGTCGCCGAGCAACGCGGCCGCGATCGGGCGGGCGAGCAGGGCCAGGGCCACCGCCAACGGGGTGAGCACCAGCAGCGACCACCCGAGCAGCGCCGAGGCGGTGGCCCGCACCTGCTCGCGGTCGCCGGCGGCGATGCCCCCGGCCAGCATCGGGACGACGAGGCTGGCCAGGGCCCCGCCGGCGACCACCTCGAACACGATGTTGGGGACGTTGTTGGCCGCCAGGTAGGTGTCGCCGGTGCTGTCGGCGCCCACGGTGTTGGTGAAGACCACGGTGCGGCCGAACCCGGCGACCCGGGCCAGCACGGTGAGGACGGCGATGAGCGCGGCCGCCCCGGCGACCCCGCGGACGGCCTGCGTGCGGGTCACCTCAGGCCGGACGCCGGCCGAGCCGGTCGAGCTCCCGCAGACCCGGCGTCGACTCGATGACCCGGGTGAAGCTGACCCGCTCGCTGGCCAGGGTCAGCGCGGTGACCGCACCCAGGGCCACCGCACGACGGGCCCGGGACGGACCGGCCGCCAGCCGCAGCCCGAGCACGGCGCCGAGGGCGTTGGCGCCGCAGTCCCCGAGCATGACCTGCTCGTCCAGGTCGGCCGGGAGCACGGCGAGCGAGGCGCCCACCGGACCGGCCGCCAGCCCGCCGGCGGGGCCGGCCAGCAGGGGCAGCCCGAGCAGCGTGCCGGCCTTGGCGGCCCGGCCCGGCCGCAGGTCGAGCAGGTTGACCAGGTTGGCGGTGCCGGCGACCAGGCCGGTGGTGAGGACGACATCGACCGTGCCGGGCAGCAGCCGGCCGGGCTGTCCGCCGTCGGCGCGGCGGTCGACGGTGAGCAGGCCGGCCACCGCCCCGGCCGCGCCGAGCCCGACCACCTTGACCGCCCCGGCGGACACCCGACCTGCCCGCAGCGCGGCCAGGTGCCCGGCCAGGCCCTTGTCGCGGGCCTGCTCGGGCCGGGCCCCGACCTGGTCGTCGTAGGCACCGACCGCCCCGGCGACGGTGCCGACCAGGGCCGCGGCCGGGCGCCAGCCCGACGGTGCACCGGCGGTGGCCGAGAGGGTGGTGGCCCAGGCGAGTGCCGGACCGCCGAGCAGCGTCAGCGGGCGGCCGGCGTAGTTGACCCGCCGCCACCGCTGCCCGGCCGGACCTGCGCCGACGCGCAGCGCTCCGGTCAGCGCGGCCCGGGCGAGGACGGCGCCGGCGGCGACCAACGCGGCGCGACGGGCCATCAGTTGACGACCTCCGCGGCCGCGGTCGGCACCGGCGGCACCGGCTGGGCATCCTGACCGCTGCCGTACTTGCCGGAGGTGCCCTCGCGCTCGGCGGACAGGGCGAGCACGGTGCTGATCCGGCCCTCGGGGGCGTTGGCGTTGTCGACGGTGGACACCAGCGTGGAGGCCGAGGTGTCCGCGCGGATGGCGCCGACCAGGCCCCTGGCACCGGCCGAGCCCGCATCGCCGGAGACCACGACACCTGAGCCCTGCCGGTCGAGGGCGGTGACCAGGGCGATGAGCGCGGCGTTGCGCTGCTCGGCGTCCTCCGCCGACAGGGAGCCCGAGGTGAAGAACACGACGTGGTCGGCGGGGCTGACGCTGGGGCTCTCCTGGGTCAGCACGCCCAGCGTCGACAGGCCGCTCAGCACCTGGGTGGTGGCCGCGCTGCTCGGTGCGGCGCCGGCGCCGCCGGCCGGGACCACCAGCACCTGGGCCAGCAGCCCGGCGACGAGCTCGTCGGTGTCCGCGGCGTCCTCGGGGAGCGTCACACCGGCGGGCAGCGCGCCCGGACCGGTGAGGTAGCTCTGCAGGCTGCTGGCGGTGGCCGGGTCGCTGTAGGCCGGCGTGAGCCGCAGGGTCCCGTTCACCGTCGCGCCGGCGTCCTCCAGCAGCCCGGAGACCTCGTCGACGGCGTCGCCGGTGACGTCCTCGTTGCCGACCACCAGCAGCACCGACCGGTCGGTCAGGGTGCCGGCGACCAGCGCGGGCCCGATCTCCTCGGCGAACCCGCCGGTGGCGTCGAGCTGGGTCTGCAGCGCCTGGTTGGTGTCCTCCAGCGTGCGCTTGTCCTCCTGCAGGGCACCGACCTGCCCCTGCAGGTTGTCCAGCAGCCCGCCGTTGAGCGCGGTGGTGCCGATCACGATGCCCAGCGCGACGGCCAGGAAGACCGCGATCAGGGAGACGAGGTGGTAGCGGAAGTCGATCACGAGAAGAGGTTCTCCAACCAGAACACGAGGCTGTCCCACTGGTCGACGAGCAGGTCGACGTAGATGCGGCCGGCGGTGGACACGGCCAGCGCAGCCCCGATGGACACCAGGGCCGCCAGCACGAGCAGCACGAGGGCGAGGGTCGAGATGCGGCTGCGGTAGAGCCGGCTGACGCCCTTGGCGTCGACGAGCTTGCCGCCCAGGCGCAACCGGGTCAGGAAGGTGGAGGCCATGCCGCCGCGGCCCTTGTCGAGGAACTCCACGAGCGTGGCGTGGGTGCCCACCGCCACGATGAGCGTGGCGCCCTTCTCGTCGGCCAGCAGCATGGCGATGTCCTCGCTGGTGGCCGCGGCCGGGAAGGTGATGGCGTCGACGCCCAGGTCGAGCACCCGCTGCAGACCGGGGGCCCGACCGTCGGCGTAGGCGTGCACCACGACCTCGGCCCCGCAGCGCAGCACGTCGTCGGACACCGAGTCCATGTCCCCGATGATCATGTCCGGCTGGTAGCCGGCTTCCTTGAGGGCGTCGGCGCCGCCGTCGACCCCGATGAGCACGGGGCGGTAGTCGCGGATGTAGGACCGCAGCGCCGCGAGGTCCTCCTTGTAGTCGTAGCCGCGCACCACGATGAGCACGTGCCGGCCGTCGATGTCGGTGTGCACGTCGGGCACGCCGACGCCGTCGAGCAGGAGCGCGCGCTCGGACTTCATGTACTCCATCGTGTTGGCGGCGAAGGCCTCCAACTGGGCCGACAGCCCGGCCCGGGCCTCGGTCATCGCCTCGGCGATCGTGGCCTCGGTCTGCTCCGTGCCGGTCGCGACGGGCTGGTCGTCCAGGTAGAGGGTGTCGCCCTCGAGCCGGGCGGTGGCCCCCTCCTTCACCGCGGCGAAGACCTCGCGGCCGACGCCGTCCACCAGGGGGATGCCGGCAGCGGCCAGGATGCCCGGGCCCAGGTTCGGGTAACGCCCGGAGGTGCTGGCCGCGGCGTTGACCACCCCCGCGACCTTGCAGGCGACCAGCGAGTCGGCGCTGACCCGGTCGATGTCGACGTGGTCGATGACGGCGATGTCGCCCGGCCGCAGCCGCTTCGTCAGGTTCTTGGTGCGGCGGTCGAGCCGGACCGTCCCGCTGACACCGGGGGCGGTCTCGGTGGCGCGCCCACGCCGCAGGGAGCCGATACGCATGGTCACGATCGTCGCACGGCCCCCCGACAGGACCGGTCCCCGACGCGCTCCGGGGGCACCGGCCGGACTCCACCGCAGCGACCGTGCAGTGACCCACCGTGAGCGACACCGGGCGCCGGCGACACGCCGGGAAGGGGGCACCCACCGGGTCATGGCCACTGGACCCGGCCCTCTAGCGTGGCTCGCGTGACTGGTGGGGCCCGGGCAGGGCGAGCTGCAGCGACTGTCCGGTCCCAGGGCCAGGGGGCCGCGGTCGGTGCTGCGACTGCACCCGTGCACCCACCCGCGACGTCGGGGGTCCGGGCCGAGGACGTCGTCGCCGAGCAGGCCCGTGCCGAGGCCCGCGCCGCCGCCCCCGACGAGGTGGAGCGCGTGCTCACCGACGTCCCCGAGGCGGGTCAGCCCGCGCCCGAGGCGACCGAGCCCGCGCCCGAGCCGGTGCCCGAGCCCGCGCCCGCCGCTCCGACCGGGAGCGCGACCGGGGCGGGGTCCGCCCGCGCCCCGCGCACCCCCCGGCGCCGGAAGAAGGGCGTCAACCTGCGCGAGGTCCGGCGGCAGCAGACCCGGGAGGCCATCGTCGACGCGGCGGCGGCGCTCTTCGCCGAGCGCGGCTTCGACCACGTCAGCGTGCTGGAGATCGCGCAGCGCGCCGGCGTGGTGGAGAAGACGGTGTTCAACCACTTCCCGGTCAAGGAGGGACTGGTCTTCGAGGCCGACCCGCCGATGCAGGCGGCGCTGCTCGACGCCGTCCGACGGCGCCCGGCCGGGGAGTCGGTGGCCGCGGCGGCGGGCACGTTCATCGTCGCGGCCTGCAGCCGGCTCGGCGACCCGGCCGCCGCGCCGGCGGTGGCCGAGATGGCGCGGGTGATCCGCGGCTCGCGGACCCTGCAGGTGCGGGAGCGCGAGATCCTGGGCCAGCTGACCGACGCGCTGGCCGAGCAGATCACCCTGGAGACGCGCGCCGCCCCCGGGGAGCTGGAGCCGTGGTTGGCCGCGCACGCGGTGCTGGGGCTGTACCAGTCGCTGCTGGAGCTGGCCCGCGACCGGGTGCTCGCCGCGGACGTCACGCGCGGGGCAGGCGACGCCCCGGACCTCGCCGACGCCCCGGACCCCGCCCAGGACACTGATCTCGGTGCACAGCTGCAGGCCAGCGGCGAACGCGGCCTCGCCCTGCTGCAGTTCGGCCTGGCCAGCTACGCCAAGCGCCGCACCTGACCGCCGCACCTGACTGCCCGACCGGGGTGCCCCGGGGTCAGCGGGTTCGCGCCTTCTCCAGCAGCTCGCGGGCATGGGCCTGCCCGGTGTCGGAGTCGGTGAGGCCGGAGAGCATGCGGGCCAGCTCGCGGACCCGGTCCTCCCCCGTCACCGCACGGATGTCGGTGGCGGTGACGCCGGCACCGGTGTCGGCGGACTTGTCGACCACCAGGTGCGTGTCGGCGAACGCCGCCACCTGCGCCAGGTGGGTGACCACCACGACCTGGTGCTCGGCGGCCAACGCGGCCAGGCGACGGCCGATCTCCCCCGCCGCCTGCCCGCCGACGCCGGCGTCCACCTCGTCGAAGACCATCACCGGCACGGGGTCGGCGCCCGCGAAGACCACCTCGATCGCCAGCATCACCCGCGACAGCTCACCGCCGGAGGCGCCCTTGTGCACCGGGCGGGCCGGCGCACCGGGGTGGGCGGCGAGCAGCAGCGCGACCTCGTCGGCGCCCTCGGGGCCGGGGTGCTCGGGGTCGGTGTCGACGGCGAAGGACACCCGCGCGGCGGCCATGGCCAGCCCGGCCAGCTCACGGCCGACGTCGGCGGCGAAGCCGTCGGCAGCGGCGGTGCGGCCGGCGGTCACCCGCACGGACAGCGCCCGCAGCTCCTCGCGCGCCGCGTCGCGGTCGGCGGTCAGCCGCTCCAGCGCCTCGTCGGAGACGTCCAGGCGGCCGAGCCGTTCCTCGGCGTCCTGGGCCCAGGCCAGCACGCCGGCCACGCCGCTGGGCGGGTCGGCATAGGTGCGCACGAGCGCGGTGATGGCGGCCCGCCGGTCGAGCACCTCGGCCAGCCGGGCCGGGTCGGCGTCCAGGTCGGCGACGTAGCCGGCCAGCTCGAGGCCGACGTCGGCGACCACCGCGCCGACGTCGCCCAACCGGGTGGCCAGCGTCCGCAGCTCGGGATCGCCGGCCGCGGCCAGCGCGCGCTGGGCGGCGGCGAGGGCACTGACGGCGTCCTGCGGGGCGTCGTCGCCGGCGCCCAGGTCGCCGGTGGTGTCCCCCACCAGTGCCAACCGGGCCTCGTCGGCGGCGACCCGCAGGGCATCGGCGTCGCCGAGCCGGGCGGCCTGGGCGTCGAGCTGGGTGTCCTCGTCGGGCTGGGGGGCCACGGCGGCGATCTCCTCCAGCCCCCGGCGCAGCACCTCGGCGGTCTGGGCCAGCTCGCGGGTCTGGCCGCGCCGGTGCTCGAGGTCGTCGGCCAGCCGACGCCAGCGGGCATGTGCCTGGCGGTGCTCCTCGACCAGGGCCAGGTGGGCGGCGCCGGCGTAGCGGTCCAGCGCGCGGCGCTGCTCGGCCGGCCGCGTGAGCCGCAGCTGGTCGGTCTGCCCGTGCAGGGCCAGCAGGTCCTCGGAGATCTCGGCGACGACGCCGACCGGCACGCTGCGCCCGCCGAGGTGGGCCCGTGATCGCCCCTCGGCGCTCACCGTGCGGGCGAGGATCAGGGTGCCGTCGTCGTCGGGTTCGGCCCCGGCGTCGGCCACCCGCGCCCAGACCGGGGAGTCGGCCGGCAACGCGAGCCGCCCCTCCACCCCGGCCCGGCCGTTGGCCCGCACGCGCCCGGGGTCGGCCCGACCGCCGAACAGCAGGCTCAGGCCGGTGACCACCATCGTCTTGCCGGCGCCGGTCTCGCCGGTCACGACCGTCAAGCCCGGGTCGAGGTCGAGGGTCACGTCGTCGATCGCGCCCAGCCCGTGGATGTGCAGCTCGGTCAGCGCACCGTTGCGCCGCGGCCGGGCGGCGCGGGTGCCGGAGCCGGGGTCGGGGGCGCGCCCCCCGCGCTCACGCCTGGCCACCGGGCACCCCCGTGTCGGTCGGGCCGTCGGCGGTGTCGTCGCGGAGCAGCACGTTGCGCGACCGGTTCAGCTCCTGACCGGGGCCGACGTGGCCGCGCACGTTGCGGAACCCCCGCACGGGCAGGCCGAACTTGGCCACCAGCCGGTCGCCGAAGCTGCGGGGCTGCACCCGCGCGATGCGGACGGGCCGCTCCGAGCGCCGGACGTCGACCCGCCCGCCCAGCGGGATCTCGACGGTGCGCCGGCCGTCGGCCGAGACCCGGGCCCGGGTGCCGTCGGCGGGCACGGCGATGGTGAGCACGGACTCCGGGGAGGTGACCAGCGGGCGGGCGAACAGGGCGTGCGCGTTGGTGGGCACCAGCAACAGGGCCTCCACGTCGGGCCACACGACCGGGCCGCCCGCGCTGAAGGCGTAGGCGGTGGACCCGGTGGGGGTGGCTGCGAGCACGCCGTCGCAGCCGAAGCTGGTCAGCGACCGGCCGTCGATGGCGATCACGACGTCGAGCACGCGGGACCGCTCGACCTTCTCCACCGACGCCTCGTTCAGCGCCCACGTCTGGCCGGCCAGGCCGCCGTCGGCGTCGAACACGTCGACGGCGAGGGTCAGCCGCTCCTCCACCGAGTACTCGCACTGCTCGATGGCCGACAGCGTCTCCTCGACGGTCTCGGGTTCGGTCTCGGCCAGGAAGCCGACCTTGCCGAGGTTGACCCCGGTGAGGGCCGCGTCGGTGGCGCGGGCCAGCTCCGCGGCGCGCAGGAAGGTGCCGTCACCGCCCATGACGATGACCACCTCGGCCCCCTCGGCCGCCCCGGGGCCGAAGGGCACCACCTCGGCGCCGGGGATGGCGAGGTCCTCGGCCTCGTCGTCGAGCACCCGCACGACCAGGCCGGCGCGGGCCAGCCGCTCGGCCGAGGTGCGGGCCAGCGCGATGATGTCGGCGCGCCCCGTGTGCACGGCCAGGAGCACCCGACGCACCCCCCCGGCGGGGGCACAGGCGGAGCTGTCGGCGGGCGGGGTCGAGGTCACGTGGGGCCTTCCTGGACTGCTCGGGTGATCGCCGCGTGGTCGGGCGCCGGAGCGGCGCGGCGCAGGTGGAGGAAGAACTCGACGTTGCCCGAGGGGCCGGGCAACGGGCTGGCGACGACCCCGGCGGTGCCCCAGCCCTGTGCGTGGGCCGCCTCCGCCACGGCGGTGACCGCCTCGGCCCGGTGGCCGAGGTCGCGGACCACCCCGCCGGACCCCAACCGTTCCCGGCCCACCTCGAACTGCGGCTTGACCATCGGCAGGAGCTCACCGTCGGGATGGGTGCAGGCCAGCAGGGCGGGCAGCACGAGGCGGAGGCCGATGAACGACAGGTCGGCCACCACCAGGTCGACCGGACCGCCGATCTGCTCGGGGGCGAGGGTGCGGACGTTGGTGCGCTCGTGGACGGCGACCCGGGCGTCGGTGCGCAGCGACCAGGCGAGCTCGCCGTAGCCGACGTCGACGGCCACCACCTCGCGGGCGCCGCGGCTCAGGCAGACCTCGGTGAAACCACCGGTGGAGGCCCCGGCGTCCAGGACCCGGCGGCCGGCGGGGTCGACGTCGAACGCGTCGAGAGCCCCGATGAGCTTGTGGGCCCCGCGCGACACCCAGGACGGCCCGGCCGGGTCGGGCCGGACGACGAGCGGGGTGCCGGCCTCCACGCCGGTGGAGGGCTTGGTCGCCGGCTGCCCGGCGACCAGCACGAGGCCGTCCGCGATGAGCGTCTGGGCGTGCTCACGGGACCGGGCGAGGCTGCGGCGGACCAGCTCGGCGTCGAGCCGCGCGCGACGGGCCATCAGCGCCGACCACCGCGGGTGGGTGCGGTCACAGCTGGTCGATCGTGGCGAGCAGCCGGTGCAGGCGGTCGTGCTCGGCGGTGAGGACGGCGACGTGCTCGGCGACCGGCAACCCAGCCACCTGGTCGCCGAGGTCGACCGGGCCGCCCGGGCCGTCGGCGGACGGCTCGACGAGCGGTGCGGGTTGCTCGCTCGGGGTCGCGGGGGACGACCCGGGCGGGGTGCTCATGCCTGGTGCCTCCTGCCGAGTCCCGTGCCCCGGAGCACCTCCCCGGGTACCCCGCAGGCTACCGGCCACCGCCGACGCTCCGGGGGCGCCGGGGGCCGGCGCCCGCCCCGCGGTAGCGTGCCCGCGACCCCGACGAGGAGCGGGACCGACACCCCCGGAGGCAGCCGCACGTGGCCACGCTCGAGCAGTGCATGACCGCTCTGGAGAAGTTCGTCGGCGACCTCGCCGCGAACCCGGCACTCGGCGGGTTGGACCGCACGGTGTCCTGCCGCATCACCGACCTCGACCAGGTGGTCCAGGGGCGCCTGGTGAACGGCACCGCCCAGGGCATGGCGGCCGTGCCGGCCGGGCCGGCAGTGCCCAAGGCCGACATCCGCATCACCACCACCAGCGAGGACCTCCTGGAGCTGACCTCGGGCCGGCTGTCGTTCGGGTCCGCCTGGGCGACCGGCCGGGTCAAGCTGGAGGCCGGGCTCCGCGACATGCTGCGTCTGCGCGCCCTGCTCTGACGCGCACCGATCCAGCACCGCACCCGGCGCCCCCTCCCGGGGCTCATGGGGGGCTCACCGGGGGCTGAGACCCCAACGCCTCAGCGCCTCCCCGACCGCGTCGGGGGAACCCGGCGCCGGGGCGACCCGGGGCGGCTCGGCGTCCTCCGCAGGACCGCTGGCCCAGTGGGCCACGCAGAGGGCCCGCAGGCCGTCCAGGTCGTCGGGGGCATCGGGGTCGGGCGCGCCGCCGACGCCCAGCTGCAGCCCGTCGTCGGCGGCGGTCGCGGTCCACGCGCCGCAGCGCCAGCCGTCCTCCACCGGTTCGACCGGGGGGTGCGGGTGGGTCAGGCCGGAGACGTCGCTGGCCAGGAGGTCGGGACGAGCCCGCGGCGGGGCCGCGAGCAGGTCGGCCGGGGCGGTGACCCCCGACAGGACGAGCATGGTCGCCACCCCCACGCGACGTCCGCCCTCCACGTCGGTGTCGAGGCGGTCGCCCACCACCAGCGGGTGCTGTGCCCCGGTGCGGCGGACGCACTCGGCGTGCATGGCCGGGTCGGGCTTGCCGGTGACCAGCGGCTGCTGACCCGTCACCGCCGCCACCACCCCGACGAGGGCACCGTTCCCGGGGAGCACGCCGCGCGGTGAGGGGATGGTGGCGTCCACGTTGGTGGCCACGTGCTGGGCCCCGCTGCGGACCGCCACCACGGCTTCGGCGAGCTGGGTCCAGCCGACCTCGCGGCCGTACCCCTGCACCACCGCGACCGGGTCGTCCTCGGCACGCTCGACCGGGCGCAGCCCCGCCTCGACGAGTGCGGCCGCCACCCCGGGTCCCCCGACGGGGAGCACGGCGGCCCCGTGCCCGAACCGGCCGGCGACGACGGTCGCGGCCGCCTGCGCACTGGTGATGACGTCGTCGGGCTCGGCGGCCATGTCGAGCTCGGTGAGGTGCGTCGCGACCTCCTGCGGGGTCCGGGCCGCGTTGTTGGTCACGAAACCGAGCCGCATGCCCGAGGCCCGGGCGCGCCCGAGTGCGTCGGCGGCACCGGGCACGGCGTCCGGTCCCACGTACAGGACGCCGTCGAGGTCCAGGAGGGCGACGTCGTGGGCCCGGTCAGGGCGCTCGGGGGCACCGGGGGCCAGCGGCACCGGTCGGTCGGGGTCGTCGGTCACCCCGAGATGGGACCACGGGTCGGCGCCCGGCGCGCCCGCGGACGGTCGTCGTCGGCCTCCTAGGATCGCGGGATGCCCCCGCCCCGCTCGGCCGGTCACGGGTTGTCGGTGCACCCGTTCCGGGCACTGACCTACGCCTCCGCCGAACCGGACCACCTGGCGAAGGTCAGCTCGCCGGCCTACGACCTGGTGACCGCAGAGGGGCGGGCCCGTCTGGCCGCGACGGACCCCCACAACGTCGTCCGTCTCATCCTGCCCGGCGCCACCGACCACCGGTCCGGTGGTGACGCCGGCGGGTGCGACGCTGCGTCGGCCGACCGGGCCGCGGCGACCCTGCGACGGTGGCGGGCGGAGGGGGTGCTGGTCGAGGACTCCGACCCGGCGATGTGGGTCTACCTGATGCGCGGGCTCGACGGGGCCGCGACCGTCGGCTGGCTGGCCGCGCTCGACCTGCCCGATGACGGCTCGCCGGCCGTGCTGCCCCACGAGGACGTGTACCCGCCGGCGGTGGAGGGACGACGGCTCCTGCTGGCGGCCACCGGGACCGACCTGGAGCCCATCGTGCTCGCCCACGACCCGTCCCCCGACGTCGCCGACGTCACCGACACCGCGCTGGCCGCGCGCGCCGACCTGCGGGTGGGTGACGGCGACGGGGTGGTCCACGAGCTGCGCAGGGTCACCGACCCGGTGACCCTGCACCGGCTGCAGCGCGGCCTCGCCGAGGTGGCCGCCGTCGTCGCGGACGGGCACCACCGCTTCGCGGCGGCGAAGGCCTGTGCGGGCCGGCGACCGGGTCGCGTGCTCGCCCTGCTGACACCGATGGGCCCGCACGGTCTGCGGGTGCGGGCCATCCACCGGGTGGTCCCCGGTCTGGACCTGCACGAGGCCGGGCGCCGGGCAGCTCGGGGCTTCGCGGTGACCGCGGCCGAGGTGCCCGTCCCCGGTCGCGGGGACTCCTGGTCGCCGGGAGCCGGACGGTTCCTGGTCACCGACGGTCGCTCGGCCCTCCTGCTGGCGGAGCCGACAGCCGAGGTGCTCGCCCGGGTGCCGGCGGACCGACCGGAGGCGTGGCGGTCCCTCGACGTCGTGCTGGCCCACCACGGACTGATCACCGGTTGCTGGGACCGGGCCGACGACCCGGAGTCGGTCCTGGTGGCCCACGACGTCGGCGAGGCGCTGGCCTCGGCCGTCGAGCACGCCGGGGTGGCCCTGCTGCTGCACCCCTCGTCCACCGCCGACGTCGCGGCGGTGGCCCGTGCGGGTGCGCGCATGCCCCGTAAGTCGACGCTGTTCGTGCCGAAACCGCGGACCGGGCTGGTCTTCCGGCCGCACTGACTCCTCACTCCCCTCGCGCGCCGGGCGCTCGGCAGCGCCGCGCCCGTCGGCACTCGACCTCGTGCACCACGGCGCCGCCGGTCGGGCTGCGCCAGTAGCGGCGGCGGAGCGAGCCCTCGACCTCGAGGACGTCGTCGGGTTGCCACGTGGGGGCTCGGCGCACCAGACCGGCGGCGGAGCTCACGCAGGTGATCGTGTCGTGACCCGGCTCCCGTGGGCGGGTCACCGGTCGCCGCACCACCAGCTTGAACACGAGCAGGGTGTTGCCGCTGGGCAGCTCGCGCACGACCGCCGGCGCGGCGAGCCGACCCCGCAGCACCACGTCGTTCCGGTCGGTGGCCGGGTGGTCCGCAGTGGAGTTGGGCATGCCGGCAGCGTCGCCTGCGCGGTCGACGACCACCAGGGCCCGCCCACGATCTGTGGACGGACCCGGTCGTGGGGGACGGACGGGGTCAGTTCGTCGGTGGGGTGTGCTCCCCTGGGGAGCCGTCCTCCGGTGCGCTGAACAGACCGGTGCTGTCGGCCGGGATCGGGCGCGGCTGCGTGCGGATGACCGGCTGCTCGACCTGGGTGTCGGAGAACCCGGGCACGGGGATCTCACCCAGCAGCTCGGCGACCTCCTCCTCCAGGTCCTGCTCGTCGGGGTCGTACTCGACGGGGACGTCCGTGCCGGGCAGCTCGTCCTCGGCACCACCGCCCGAGGCGACCCCCACCCCGGCCTCACCGCCGGGCTCGACGCCGTCGGCGCGCCCCTCGCCGTCCACCGCCACGCCATCCGCCGGGTCGTCGTCGTCGGAGCTGTCGGAGTCCTCGTCGACGTCGTCGACCCCGTCGAACTCGTCGACGTCGTCCAGCTCGTCGAACTCGACCGCGTCGAACCGGGCGGCGACCCCGGTCTCGTCCGCCGGGTCGGCGGCCATCACCGCCTCGAACCAGGCCTGGGCCTGCTGTTCCTCGCCCCGGGCCTCGAGGAGGTCACCGTAGGCCGTGGCCAGGCGCAGCTGACCCAGGTCGCCGGCCTGCAGCTGGGCCGGCTCCGGACGGCCGCCCAGGGCGGCCTCCAGCACCAGCGCGGCCGCGGCCACCTCCCCCATGTCCTGGCGAGCGCCGGCCTCCACCAGCCGGAGCTCGACGACCTCGTCGTGGGGCGGCTCCTGCGCCAGCGCCTCGGCCACCAGGCGCAGCGCGACGTCCGGCCGTCCCAGGGCGCGCTCGCAGTCGGCGAGGACGGCGCGGTAGGACTCGTCGCCGCTCATCCGCCGGTAAGCCCGCAGCTCACGGGCGGCCTCGGCGAACTCACCGGCGTGGTAGGCCGCGACGCCGACGGCTTCCCGGACCACGGCGATGCGGGAGGCGCGCTCCCGGGCGGCCTGGGCGTGGGCGAGGGCAGCCTGCGGATCCTCGTCCACCAGGCCCCCTGCTGCCGCCAGGTGCTGCCCCACGACCGTGGCGTTGCGGCTCTCCAACCCCCGCAGCGCGCGCCGCACCGGTGCGTCCAGTTCCCGGGGGTCGGCCCACTCGGGGATGGGCGGGCCAGCCGGCCGCCGCTCGCCCCTGTCCTCGCCCCGGACCTCGCCACGGGACTCGAACCGACCTCCGACCGCCCGACCCGCACCGCGCGCGGGGCCCCGGTCGTCGCGCGGGGACCGCGCTGCTCCGGAGCGGCGGTCGGGACCCTGGGAACGGTCCTCACCCCGGTCACGCGACGGCCGACCGTCCCCGGCCGGACGACGGTCCTGCCATGCCGGCCGACCACCGTCCCTGGCGGGCCGACGGTCCTGCCACGCCGGCCGACCCGAGCCGGGGGCCTGGTTGCGACGGCTGCCCGCCGCGGGGCCGGCAGCGGACCGGCCCAGCTCGGCGCGGTCGCTGGGACGACCCGGGCGGTCCTCCCTCGCCGGACGGCGGTCTCGCCACGACGCGGCAGCACCACCGGAACGGCCACCGAGGTCGGCAGACCCGCCAGCGCTCCGTGGCTGGTGCCCGGCGCCGTACCGCGGACGCCACTCGCCGCTCAGCCGAGCACGCTCACGGGCCCCGTGCAGCTGGTCCCCACCGTCGCGCTGCGGCGCCGCAGGACCGCGCTCGCGGCGATCACCGCTGCCGGACCTCGCGTCCGGTCCTCGGTCCACGCCACGACCGTCATCCCTGGGCCGTGCGGAGTTCGTGGGTGCGCCCCCGTTCCGTGCACCAGATCCCGCACCATGTCGCCGGTCCTGCCAGGACGAACCACCCTGACGACCACCGTGAGCGGCCCGGCGGCCCGGCTCCCCGCCTCGCGCACGGTCGTCACGTGACGTTCCGCCACCCTGGGCGCGGGGGCGACCCTGCCCGCCTGTATCGCGACGCTCGTCGTCGCCGGGACGATCCGACCGACCAGCGCCGGTCGGTCGACCACGGCCTCCGCGATCGGGTCCGCCAGCGCCTCGTCGGGGTCCAGTCATGGATTCGTCGTACCTCGTCCAGATCGGTGTCGGGGGTGCCGGAAATGCATCAAGGGGGTCACAGCGTGTGTGCTGTGACCCCCTTGATGGAATGGTGTCCGGCGGCGTCCTACTCTCCCACCCAGTCCCCCGGGCAGTACCATCGGCGCTGAGAGGCTTAGCTTCCGGGTTCGGAATGAGACCGGGCGTTTCCCTCTCGCCATGACCGCCGTAACGCTGTGAAAGTGTCCCGCCCTCCGGGCACCGTAGTGGTGGTGGTGGGGGGTGGGGTGAACACACGGGGTGTGTTCGTGCTTTCAGAACCGCACAGTGGACGCGACACATCTTCTTGGACGTGTGTTTGGATGTGGTCAAGTCCTCGGCCTATTAGTACCGGTCAGCTCCACA